>CATIYX010000412.1 GCA_949739095.1 uncultured Clostridia bacterium
GGATTGAGGATATATTCAATAGCGAGATTTAGCGTAGAGCGGATAGGGTGCGTTTTTGTAATTGCCATATTTCCTCCAACCGTTCTTTAATTTCTTCAATATCCTCACGGTAAATACTGCTTGTCTGATTTATCCGTTTAGCAATTTGATTGATATTCCGTCCGATTGCGTGAAGCTCCGTATTAAATTCTTTGATATTTGATGTATCGGTGTAGATAATATATCCGTCAATCGCCATTTTCCGCAGATACGCTCCAATCTGATTTGTCGGCACAAGCGACATTTTGTATTCAATCAATTTTCGTTCTTCCTCCGTTACAGGGCAGCGGAGTACCATTTTTCTTTTTCGGTTTGCCATTATAAAATCCTCCTTTTTCTTTGCTGGGTTTGGGATAAGTTCCCAAAATATTTTTGACCGTTCTGCAAGGCGTGAACAGAGGTCAAAAATCGCAAGTGTGGCTACACTTGCTGTGCTTGCTATTCCTTAAAAATTAGTTTTTTCCCCTTATACCACTACTACGGAAAATTGCGGTAAAATACCAAAAGTAAAGGTTATTTATCAAATGAATTAGATGTATTTAGGTAATAATATTGATATTACATCTCATTTAATAAAATGTGGTTGAGGTGTAAAATGTATATAGGTGATGTAATATGTCAAATAAAAGACAAAAATATGATTTCAAAGCGTTAGGTCAAGCGATAAAATCAGCAAGGACAGCCGCAGGAATGACAAGAGAACAGTTAGGTAGTAAACTAAACCTTGCACCCAGATATATCGTATCAATAGAAAATGACGGTCAACACCCAAGTTTTCAAGTATTGTATGAAATTGTAACGCTTTTGAATGTATCGGTAGACCAATATATTTTTGAAAAACCGTCGGAACGCTCAACGCTCCGTCGACAAGTAGATGGATTGATTGACAGCATATCCGAACGGGATTTACCAATTATTGAGGCTACCGCAAGAGGAATTATAGAAACAAGAACAGAAACGGAGGAATAAAAATCCTCCGTTTTCTTTATAATGATTTATTTTAATGACGCAATCCATTCTTCTATTACTTCGGCAAGTTTAAGTTGTTGATGTAAAACAGCCATTCCTGTTTTGGGAATATCATCAATATCCTTTTTCATATTCATATTTTCGGTTATATATGTTTTAAGAATTTTTATATTATTCTCTATATTATTTAGACAGTCTGTTTGTTTTTCTTTTGATAAACTTTGTAGATTTACAATGACTGCATTAAAATCTAAAAAGAATTGTATAGGCTCACAGGAAATTGCAAGCATAAGTTTTTCAAATTCTTTTTCGCCGTTAGGCGTTAAAGAATATATCGTTTTTTCGCCGTTCAATTTTCCCTCTAAATATCCTTTTTCCGATAATTGAATAACTTTTTTATAAATAGACGGTGTGCTGATTTTTACCCAGCGTGATATGTTTCTGTATTCAACAAGTTTTTGAATATCATACGCACTAAGCGGAGTTTGTTTTACCATACCCAAAACGATTAAATCAATGGCAGCCATATATAAAAGCCCCTTTCAACAAATAATAATTTTCTGACATAAGTATTGACAATTACTATAAATTATAGTATAATTTATAGTGCTATATTTTATAGTATAAAATTATAATATCACATTAAGTGAAATTTGTCAATCTAAAGGAGTGTTTTTAATGAAACAAAATAAGAAAATGGAACTGCTTGGAAGTGCACCAATCCCAAAAGCTCTTTTGGCTATGGGAATACCTATGATGATAGGTATGATGATAAGCGCAATTTATAATTTGGTTGACGCCTATTTTGTAGGTAATTTAGGTACAAGTCAAATGGGTGCTATTTCGGTTGCCTTTCCGCTTGGACAGGTTGTTGTTGGTTTAGGATTGCTTTTTGGTACAGGTGCTTCATCGTATATATCAAGATTACTCGGTCAACAGAAAATTGAGCAGGCGGATAATGTCGCAAGTACATCAATATACGGAAGTATATCGTTAGGAGCAATATTCATCATTGTAACTGTTGTTTTCTTAAAGCCCATTTTGCGTATGCTGGGAGCAACTGAAAGTATTATGCCCTATGCCGTTACTTACGCAAGCATATATGTTATTTCATCTATTTTTAATATTTTCAATGTAACAATGAATAATCTTGTGACAAGTGAGGGAGCCGCAAAGATTTCAATGTGTGCATTACTTTCAGGCGCAATATTAAATATGATTTTAGACCCGATTTTTATTAACATTTTTAATCTCGGTGTCAAGGGCGCCGCACTTGCTACCGCTATTTCACAAGCCGTTTCAACGATTGTATATCTGCTATACATATCAAGCAAAAAAAGTGTTTTTAGTTTTAGTATGAGGAAATGCAGATTTTCAAAAGGGATATTGTTTGAGATATTCAAAATAGGCGTTCCTACTCTTGTATTTCAGCTTTTAACAAGTCTTTCAATTATGCTTATAAACAGACAAGCTAATACAATTCTTGCAAATACATCAAAAGAATATGTTGACTCTGTAATTGCCGGAATGGGAGCAGTAACACGAGTTATTTCTATGGGTAGTTTAATGGTATTCGGTTTCTTGAAAGGCTTTCAGCCGATTGCCGGTTTCAGCTATGGAGCAAAAAAATATGATAGACTTCGTGAAGCTATAAAAACATCTGTTTTGTGGTCAACTATATTCTGTGTACTGTTCGGAATAGCTGTAACAATCTTTTCAGAAACTATAATATCTCAATTTACAAACGGTGATGTTGAAATGATTAGCATAGGCAAAAAGGCACTTATGGCAAACGGCTTGTCATTCCTGTTCTTCGGCTATTACACGGTATATTCTTCACTTTTATTAGCTATGGGAAAAGGACGCGACGGTTTTATTGTGGGTGCTTTAAGGCAGGGTATATGCTTTGTGCCAATAGTTTTTATTCTGCCAATGATATTAGGTGTATCGGGAATTATGTATGCTCAACCGATTGCAGATATTCTTTCTTTTGTAATAACATTCTTTGTGGCAATACATATTAACAAAAAATTAAAAGCGTAAATATTTTATTTGCTAAATGTATTGACTTTTACTATACGATATAGTATTATATTGTATAGTAAAGGAGTTGATATTATGTCGTCAATAGAATTGGTGATACTTGGTATTGTACTTGAAAAACCTCAAAGTGCCTATGATATTCAAAAAGATGTTGAATATCACCATTTTTCAAGGTGGACAAAAATAAGTGTTCCTGTTATATATAAAAAAGTATTGCAGCTTAAAGAAAAAGGATATTTGGAAAGCACCACTGTTAAAGGGGATAGATTTGCAGATAAAGCGATTTACTCTATAACCGATAAAGGTATAGCTTATTTCGAGCAACTAATGGAAGGCTGTTCCGATATGCAAGCGACTTTTTTATTTGATTTTAATGTGGTAATTACAAATTTGAATAAATTAGAAAAAGACAAAGCTATGTCTTTAATACAACGGATAAGAGATAACATAAAGCGTTCTGAAGAAGCACACAAGAAATATGCTAATGAATATTCTGACATTCCATTAGTTGGGAGGACCATATTTGAACAGCAACAGCAATTATACAGTTCTTTATTAAAATGGCTTGATGCCTTTGAGGTTCAATTTATGGAGAGCTAATAGTATGGTAATCAAAAGTAGCATAACGATATTATTTGAAAATCCTTTTTGGATTGGATTATATGAACGTATATATGATAATCAGTATGAAGTCTGCAAAATTACTTTTGGTGCAGAACCAAAAGATTATGAAGTATATGACTTTCTGCTTCAAAATTGGCATAAATTAAAATTTAGCCCAGCTGTAAAAGTGGATAGGTCTGATGAACGAAAAATCAACCCGAAACGTATGCAGCGTGAGATAAATAGTCAATTACAAAATAAGGGTATTGGTACAAAGGCACAACAAGCCCTAAAACTACAACACGAACAAAGCAAACTTAATTCAAAATTACAAAAACGTGAAAATAAAGAAGCAGAAAAAGAACGCCAATTTACCTTGCGGCAAGAAAAGAAAAAAGCTAAGCATAAAGGGAGGTAATATCCAATGGAAGTGCAAAAATGGATAAAGTGTCCTATATGCGGAAATAAAACCCGTGATAAAATCCGCACAGATACCATTATTAAAAATTTTCCCTTGTTTTGCCCGAAGTGCAAAAAAGAAAGTTTGATAAATGTTGAAAGTTTAATGGTAAAAGTCGTAGAGCAATCTCAAAAATAAAATTTAACACCTACAATCATAGAGCCCGACGCAAGACGCAGAGCCTAACCATTACGATAACTATGTTATCGGTTCTGCGTCATTGACAGGAATATCCTGCATATAAAAGCGTCAAACTATATGATGTTGAGGTGAAATATATGCAAAATGAAAACAGCGAATGGGTATTATGCCCGATATGCAATAATAAAACACGGACGAAGCTCCGTAAAGATACAGAATTAAAGAATTTCCCTTTATTCTGTCCTAAATGTAAAAATGAAACATTGATAAATGCTAAACAATTTAATATTGAAGTTATAAAAGAGCCAGACGCAAAGACGCAGGAGCCTAATTGACTGTAAAGACGCAGAGCCGATAATTTGTTATTAACAAGTTATCGGCTTTTTAATTTGTGTGTAAGCTCGCCAAATAAAAAAAACAGTATTTGGACGGGCTTTATTGTTGCGCTCAAAATCCCTCCGAATATTGTTGAAATGTTTGGAGGGATTTTTTTGAGTTGGAGTAATAACAACTGTTCGCTGCTTATCAGAAGCAGCGACTACACACATATAAGCTATCCGTATTAAAGAATTTACATACCCTTGATACGGACAAGCTCACTCTTGAATGTGATATAGAAAATCATATCAATAGAAGAATAATATCAAAAATCCGATTGAGCCTTTGCACTTGGTCGGATTTTTTGCGTTCTTCAAAAAAATTTTCAGAAATACGCAAAATTTTTTGGCAGCTAAGAACTTTTATTAGTCTTAGTTTCGGAAAGGGAGAAAAACATCACCCGCTTTCGCGGACGCGAAAGGAGGTGAAATCATTGAACAACCCCTTTGAAGAACACAAGCAACATTCTTTCGATTGTTTCTGGCAAAAGATTACTCCGAAATGAAATGCGCGATTTCTATAAAGAAATGAAACGGCGCAGGAAACACGAGGTATCTTTTTCGGAACTGACGGCAAAAGAGCTTGAGCAGCTTTCAGCTTGCGATACTTATTTCGCAGATGGACAGCACATTTTTAATGTGCTGGGTAATGACATATTAGTGCGTGATGAAACAGTAGCCGAAGCCTTAAACTCCTTGCCCGAAAACAAGCGGGATATTATCTTGCTTTCGTATTTCCTCGATATGACAGACGGGGAAATCGGCGAACAGTTAAATCTGATACGCTCCACCGTTCAATACAGGCGGACAAGCATACTCAGAGAACTTAAAAAATTTATGGAGGAAAAAGGCGATGAATAGTACACTGACAAAAACAAGTACATCTAACAACTTACTTCCGTTCCCGGTCATTGTATCGGCGGCAGACGGCGAC
This sequence comes from uncultured Clostridia bacterium, assembly GCA_949739095.1. GTDB lineage: Bacteria > Bacillota > Clostridia > RUG12999 > RUG12999 > JAAWTG01. The sequence continues at coordinate 5,567 of CATIYX010000412.1, forward strand.
GCTGACGCTATCAATCTTGTGTTGAAGCATTATGCCAGATATATCGCCGTACTTTCAATGCGGACGCTGTATGACGAAAACGGCAATCCTCATTTGTGCATTGACGACGAATTGCGCCGCAGATTGGAAACGAAGCTCATCACAAACATAACAAAGTTTAGAATAGCTTAAAAAATCCCGTCGGGAGCGTCTTTCCCTTTCCGCGCTCCCTGTAACGGGTTATTTGTCATTCCGTCAAAGCACATTTTGAAAATGTGCTTTGACAGGCTGATAAATGCCGACTGCTCTTTGACAACGCCTGCGGGCTGCATAGGCAAACAAACACATTCCGTCCGTGCCGAGCTTTACGGAAAATGCGCGACGACGTCGGGACAACCATTTTTACCGTAGTTGCAGATGTGGCACTCTGCAAGCAATGACACGCGGACGCAATAATGATACTCCCGTCTTGAACGCTTCACAGCATTGGGCGGCTGGACGAGAACCGTGCAGGGGTGAAATTCCCGTGGAGCTTAGCCGGAGCCGTTTGAACTTGCTATTATAATTTATAAATTTTGTATTTCATAGTAATAAAGGAGGGCTGTATTATGGAAAGTACAGATGTTCCGATTTGGGAAAAATACACCCTAACGATTGAGGAAGCCTCAAAATATTTTCGCATTGGGGAAAACAAATTGCGGAAGCTGGCAGAAGAAAATCTAAATGCGGGCTGGGTTATTATGAACGGCAACCGTATTCAGATTAAGCGTAAGAAATTTGAAAGAATACTTGATACACTTGAAATAATTTAGCGATTGAGCCTTGAATATTGCCGTAAAGCGCGTTATAATAGTTTTATGGTATATCAAGGCTCTTTCCGTCTTGGAAAGGAGCATTGCGAAATGTCAGAAAAAAGACGAGACAGCAAAAATCGAATTTTGCAAACAGGAGAGAGCCAACGAAAAGACGGAAGATATGCTTACAAATATGTTGATACCTTTGGTAAATCAAAATTTCTTTACGCTTGGAAGTTAGTGCCTACGGATAAAACTCCGGCAGGAAAACGTGAGGACTTATCTTTGAGGGAAAAGGAAAAGGAGTTGCAAAAAGAACTTGACGACGGGATTGACCCCGTTGGTAAGAAAATGACCGTTTGTGAGCTTTACGCAAAGCACACAAGACAAAACGGAAATGTCAAGCCTAAAACAAATGTAGGGCGGCAGCACTTAATGAGTATTCTTCAAGATAATATGCTCGGCGCACAAAGTATTGACAGCGTTAAGCTGTCAGACGGTAAAGAATGGGTAATCAGAATGAAAGAGAATGGATTTGCATATAAGACGATTAAGAATTACAAGCGGTCGTTAAATGCAGCGTTCTATACGGCAATACGGACGATTATATCCGTAAAAATCCGTTTGACTTTGACATCAGAGATGTAATTGAAGATGATACCACACCAAAGGAAGCATTGACAGCAGAACAGGAAAAGGCTTTTATCGCATTTGTCAGGAATGATGAAACATACCAAAAGTATTATGATGAAATGATTATACTTTTGGGAACGGGACTGCGTATCTCGGAGCTTTGCGGTTTGACCGACGCTGATTTGGATTTTGAAAACAGAATTATTACAGTCAATCATCAATTGCTATATCTGTCCGATAGGGGGTACTACATTTCCGAACCAAAGACCAAAAGCGGGTACAGGCAAATTGTAATGAGCGAAAAGGTGCGTCAAGCGTTTTTAAGAGTGCTTGCAAGACGCAAGACCAGTCATTTTGCGATTGACGGCTATAAGGGCTTTATATTTCTAAAACAAAATGGTGAACCGAAAAACTCATCTTGTTATGTAAGTGTTTTCAAAGGATTGCGTAAAAAGTATCATAAGCAATGCGATATAGAATTACCAAAGAAAATGACCGCACACACTTTGCGTCATACATTTTGCACCAATATGGCAAATGCGGGAATTAACCCAAAGGCATTGCAATATATTATGGGACACGCAAGTATTACAATGACGCTGAACTACTACGCACACGCAACATTTGAGTCCGCAAAAGCAGAAATGAAAAGGCTGGTTGCTTAGTAATTAACCTGTTCTGTACTACAACTTTTACTACTTTTCAAAGCAAAAACATAAGAAGTTATAAAAGTTTATGTGAGTATCTTCCAAAACACAAAATGCCGTTAAAGCCGATAGAATAAGGCTTTAACAGCATTTGAAAACTTATAAAGAGATAATTAAAAATTTAATATATTTTTATGGCAAAAAAATGCAAAAAAGACTTGATAAATACGAAAAAATATGGTAAAATACTATGGTGATTAAGTTAAAGCGCAAGAAAATAGTGAAGTGGGAGCTGATTAAAGAATGGAAATAGCAGTGAAAATTGTCGGTGTTTTGCATATTATTGTAGCCGTAATTATTATCGCCGTGATTCTGCTGCAACAGGCTAAAAAACCGGGGATGTCCGGCGTGTTGGGCGGAAATATGGATAATTCTTATTATGGAAGAAACAAGGGAAGAACAAAAGATGGAATGTTGGCGAAAGCAACAGCAGCTTGTGCAATTATATTCCTGTGCACTTCTCTGTTTTTGGCATATAATTTTGCAATTACTAACAGAGTGGAAGGTACAGATGGTACTGAAACCGGTATAGAAAATACTTTACCGATTGATGAAAGTGGTAATCTGACACTTCCGATTGAAGGCGGTACTGGTGAAGTGGGTGAGGGTGAAACAGAAGTTCCGGAAGAAGGAACAGAGCAGACGCCGGAAGAGGGAACCCAGACACCTGCAGAATAAAAAAATAATAGAATACTGTGAGCTGTCCGTTTATATGCGGGCAGCTTTTTGTTTTAGTTCATAGGCAAAAAATACTGGAGAATAGACAGTGCGAATGAGATAATAAATATAAACTTTTTGTGAACAATTTCAGAATCAGATAAAATTGCTTGAATTTCATAGCAGCATATGATAAAATATATTCTGTATCATTGTATCATTGAACTGCAAGTGAATATGTTTCAGTTATATCGGTCTAATGATGTATACAATGTGGGAAAAAGCACAAAACAAAAGATAGATGTCCATATACGGAGGTTACTGGTGTTTGGATATATTCAGGCAGCAAAAGAAGAATTAAAAGTCAAGGAATGGAATACGTTTCGCGCTTACTATTGCGGACTCTGCAAAACACAAGGCAAGTTGTTGGGACCGGTCACACGGCTGGGACTGAGTTATGATTTCACAGTGCTGAGCATTTTACTCGATAGTGTTAGGGATTCGCAGACAGAAATCGTGCAGGGACGGTGTATGCTGAATCCGTTGCGTAAACGTCCGGTAGCGGTATCTTGTGAGGCGCTGGAATACTGTGCCTATATGAGTGTGGAACTAACTTATTATAAAATAAAAGACGATATGCTGGATCATACGGTTTCAGCGGGTATCGCAGCATTGCCGTTTTATGCTCCACCACATAGAAAGGTGAAACGTGCTTATGCCGAAAAAACAGCTGTTATAGAGCAGAGGTTGAATGAACTGCATAAACTGGAAGCGGAAAATTGCCGGAATGTAGATGAAGTGGCGGAGCAATTTGCCAAAATTATGGAAGAAGTGTTTGCTATGCCAGGACTGGAAGACCGGGTGCTGCGGGTGCTGGGATATAATCTTGGACGCTGGCTCTATTTGGCAGATGCGATTGATGATTTTGAAAAAGATATAGAAAAAGGACAATATAATCCATTCTCCACGCGGGAGGAGATTCAAAAAAGCGCTGTGCCGCTGTGGTATAATCTCGGTGAGGTTGCCAAAGCCTATGAGCTTTTGGATTTGAAAAAAAATAAGGGATTGCTGGATAATATTATTTATGTAGGGTTACAAGGGACAACGCGGCGGTTGTTGGAACAACATGAAAATGACATTCAGCCAGAGGAGAACCAACAAGCTGCCATGGAAAGGAAGAACATAAAATGAACCCATATAGTGTACTAGGTGTCAGTCAGAATGCGACGGAAGAAGAAATCAAAACGGCGTACCGGAATTTGGTGCGCAAATACCATCCTGATAAATATAAGGATAATCCGCTTTCTGATTTGGCTGCGGAGAAAATGAAGGAAATTAATGAAGCCTATCACATGTTGATGAAACAAAAAAGCAGCCAAAACAACACCTATCAAAATCAGAGCTCAGGTGGACAGCAATATCATGGGACAGGAGCAAATTCCGCAGAATTTGCGGAAATTGAGCAAATGATTCGCAGTGGGCAAATAGATGCAGCGATGGCGCGACTGCGTGGTTGCGGGACCCGAAACGCACAGTGGTATTATTTGATGGGAATGGCGTCGCTCGAAAAAGGATGGTATAACGAAGCCTATAATTCTTTTGCTATGGCAATGCGTATGGAACCCGGCAATCCACTTTACCAGCAGGCAATGATGCGGATGCAGCGGCAAGGCGGACAATTTCGCGAAATGGGGCAAGGTATGACAGATGCGAGCTGTTGTAGTTGCTGTACTAATTTGATTTGTGCAGATTGTTGCTGTGAATGTATGGGTGGGGATTTGATTCCCTGTTGTTAAAAAAGGGGGAACAGAATATGCCGCCGATTACATTACTGATTAAACCGGCGTCCAGCTTATGTAATTTAAGATGCAGCTATTGTTTTTATCATGATGTGTCCAGCCACCGCGAGACGGCGTCTTTTGGCGTAATGCGGGAAGATTTGCTGGAAACTTTGGTACGTAAAGCACTGGCGCAGGCAGATGGGCAATGTATGTTTGGATTTCAGGGCGGAGAGCCAACACTGGCTGGGTTGGATTTTTACCGGCGGTTGGTTCAGTTGCAAAAACAGTATAATATCAAAAATATTCGCATTATCAACACGATTCAGACCAATGGTATGCTCATTGATGATGAATGGGCAGAATTTTTGGCGGAGCATAGATTTTTAGTGGGATTATCGCTGGATGGTACACGGGAAGTGCATGACCATTTTCGCGTGGATGAAAAAGGAAACGGTACATATGACCGCGTGGTTGCCGCGGCGAGACGGCTGGAAAAACACCACGCGGAATTTAATATTTTATGTGTTGTGAATAACTATGTAGCGCGCTATGCGAAACAAGTGTACCAAAACTTAAAAAAACAGGGCTTCCGCTATATTCAATTTATTCCTTGTTTAGACCCATTTGGTGAGGAAACAGAAAAAGGACAAGAATATTCTTTGTCGCTGGAGAGGTTTACTGTTTTTTTAAAATCTACTTTTGATTTATATTATCAGGATTTTGAAAAGGGCGACCCTGTCAGCATTCGGACGTTTGACAACTATGTGACAATGATTGCCGGTTATCCGCCGGAATCGTGCGGTATGTCGGGGATTTGTTCGTGCTATTTTGTTGTGGAGGGAGATGGCAGCGTCTATCCCTGTGATTTTTATGTGCTAGACCAATACCGGCTGGGACATGTGGAGCAAGAGGATTTTCCAGATATGATGCGCACAGAGGCGGCAAAAACCTTTGTGGCAGAATCGGAATATATCGATGAAGCATGCCGGATATGCCGATGGTTGCCCATTTGCCGCGGCGGTTGCCGCCGCCATAGGGAACCCTTTATAGACGGACGTCCGCGCAAAAATATATACTGTCGGGCATATCAGGAATTTTTTGCTTATGCCTATCCCAGAATGGAGCGCATGGCAAAAAAGCTATTGGGAAAAAGATAGAGGTGGAATCATGGGACTGATTCATATTTATACCGGAAACGGAAAGGGTAAGACAACGGCGGCATGTGGACTCATTTGCCGGCAACTTGGTTATGGGAAACAGGTCGTATTGATTCAATTCCTCAAAGGTGGTATAAGCGGAGAATCCCTGTTTTTGTCACAACCGGAAAATTGTATGGTGGTGCGTCAGGCGGAAGCGAAGAAATTCGTCTTTCAAATGGATGAAGCGGAAAAACAGCAGGAAATAGAAAAATGCCATGCATTATGGTCTCAGGCGTGCACGGCTGTGAAAAACGCGGATTTGGTGGTATTGGACGAACTATTTGGCGCATTGTCCAGCGGGTTGCTGGAGTTGGCTGAAACGCTGCAACTGGCAGAATTGCTGCCGGAGCGGTGCGAACTGGTGTTGACAGGGCGGGACGCGCCGGAGGAATGGATTCGCCATGCCGATTATGTGACGGAAATGCAAGAGGTGAAACACCCGATGCAGCGTGGCATACTGGCGCGACAAGGTATTGAATATTAATAGAACAAAAAAAGCTTTCCTGATTGATTAATCGGGAGAGCTTTTTTATATAGGTAGTGTAATAATGCAATTTCATGTAGAAGTTATTGTATAAAAAGTTTATGCCTCTTCTACCAGTTTCATCCATTCCTGTGCAATCAGAGCATGCCCTGCTAACGATGGATGCACACCGTCCGCGGACCAAACTTTATAGCCACATTCTATGGATTTAGCAGAGAATAACCCATCTAATGGAAGATAATATGCATGAAATTCCTGAGCGATTTTCCGCGCAGCATGAATTTTGGGGTCAAGATCCTCTCGCCAGTTTAATTTGTCAGGTACAAACGGCATGAGAAACGGTTCTATTATCAAAATAGGAATATCGCCAAGTCGGTCGCGTACCTGCGTGAGCAGTTCGCGATAATTCGATTCATATTGCTCTGTGGTAGTGGGTAAGTTTGAATCAAAACGGCGCCAAGTGTCATTGATACCAATTAAAATGGAAAGAAAATCCGGTTTCAGCGCCAGACAATCTTCTTCCCAACGCGCCAGCAAGTCTGAGGTACGGTTGCCGGAGATTCCTTTGTTTAAGAAGGTGACATTCATGCTAGGATATTTTGCAGTAAACAGTCCGGAGGCAATGCGGGCATATCCACGTCCTAAATCATCAGTTTCGCGGTCGCGTCCTACATCTGTGATACTATCCCCTTGAAATAAAACGGTCATATTTGGTTGAATGAGCATGGAAAAATCCTCCTATGAAATTTTTCTTCAATTATACTGCTTGTCATGGAGAAAGTCAATAGAAAAAAGAAATTCATTAAAATGCCATCTTTAAGAAAAGAATATAGTGACCTGTTAGGGGTGGAACTTTGCTTGCAGCATCAAAGAAACGGTTTCTGAAAATTTTTTCGGAAACCGTTTCTTTTGGAGATAGAATAGTTTTTGTAGGCAATTTATTATTTTGTATCCTGCAAAGCAAGAACACCTTCTTCTCCCGTGCGGACTTTGACAACATTTTCCACGTCGTATACAAAGATTTTTCCATCGCCGATATGTCCTGTATACAAAATCTTTTTAGCAGTTTCAATGACAGTGCGTACGGGCACCTTGGAAACAATGATTTCTACTTTGATTTTTGGTAGCAGAGTCACATCCATTTCAACGCCACGATAATATTGTGCGTTTCCTTTTTGAATGCCGCAACCCAAAACGTGAGTGAGTGTCATACCGGTCACGCCGATTTCATTCATTGCGTCTTTCAATTCATCAAATTTGCTCTGTTTCATCACGATAGCAACCTTAGTGAGTTTTTCACCGGAAGTTGCTGTGTCAGAAGCGCTAGGTGCCGTATAATGTTCTACCGGAACAGCTTTTTCCACAGGAGCTACGGACGATGCAACCTCACTGCTGAGCGCTGCATTTGACAGATTTGCCATTGGCATAAAGTCCGCATAGCTGCTGGCAAGTCCATGTTCCTCTGCATCAAGACCTGCGATTTCTTCACTGGCGGAAACACGTAGCCCAATGGTCTTTTTAATAACGAGGAAGACAATGGTCATAGTAATAGCAACCCAAGCAATAACGGAAACAACACCCAGCACCTGAATGCCGAAGAATTGAAAGCCGCCGCCATAGAATAGTCCGCCGTCCAGTGCAAACAGTCCTGTTAAAATGGTTCCGGCTGCGCCGCAAAGTCCATGAACACCGACTGCACCGACAGGGTCATCAATTTTGAGTTTTTTATCGACAAATTCAATGCCGAACACCACAACAAACGCCGATATCAAACCGATAATTGCTGCGCCAATGGGGGATACCACGTCACAGCCTGCAGTGATTGCCACAAGACCTGCCAGAACACCGTTGAGGGTCATAGAAACATCAGGTTTTTTATAGCGAATCCAAGTGATTACCATAGTCACGCAAGCCGCAATAGCCGCTGCAAGATTCGTTGTCATGAAGATGGAACCCATGGAGAACAAGGTATCATCACCTTCGGCGGAAACGGTGGAACATCCGTTGAATCCAAACCAACAGAACCATAGAATGAACACGCCGAGCGCTGCAAGTGTCAGACTGTGCCCCAGAATCGCTTTTGATTTTCCGCTTTTGGAATATTTTCCGATACGTGGCCCCAGTATTTTTGCGCCGATAAGCGCTGCAACGCCGCCTACCATATGAACAGCGGTGGAACCTGCAAAATCGTGAAATCCAAGCTGTGAGAGCCAGCCGCCGCCCCAAATCCAGTGACCGGAAATGGGATAGACAATCGCGCTGATGATGGCGCTGTAAATACAATAGGAACTGAATTTGGTGCGCTCCGCCATCGCGCCGGATACAATCGTTGCGGCAGTTGCACAAAATACGGTCTGGAAAATGACGAACGCCCACTTGGGGACGCCCTCCGGCAAAACATCTGTATATGCACCGGCAATCGTTGGGTCGAATTGACCGATAAAATTGCCTGCACCAAACATCAAGCCAAAACCGAGTAACCAGAAAATTGGTGTACCGATACTAAAGTCCATCAAGTTTTTCATAACGATGTTGCCGGCATTTTTTGCACGGGTCAGACCGGTTTCCACCATGGCGAATCCTGCCTGCATGAAAAATACCAGGGCTGCACCGAGCAAAACCCATATTGTGTTAACAGATGAATACATAACAAGTTCCTCCCTTTTGTTTTGCGAATCAAAAATGGCGTGCGGCGCAGGGAAAATGGGGGTGTTCCCTGTGCTGCACGCCATTGTGCTACTGCACGATTTGATTTATAAAATGCTAAACAGCAAGTCGCCGTAAGTTGGGAATGGCCAAAATTCTTTTGCCGTACTGGTTTCCAATTCGTCTACAATAGCACGAACTTCTTGCATGGCAGCAAATACGCTGTCGTGATAATAAGCGGCACATTTTTGTGCATCGGCTTCATAGTCTTTGGCCGTCATAAGTGTTTGTTCCAGTTTATCTGTTTTGTTGTACAGACAGGAAGTAAGCTCTGAAAGCTTGGAAATCAGCGTTTTTTCTACATCACAGTTGACATCTGCTAAGACAGATTTTTTTGCCGCAGCCGTGGAACTGAGTTTATGAACATAGTTCATCACGGACGGAAGAATATCTTTGCGTACCATATCCAGCATGGTCAACGTTTCAATGTGCAACTCTTTGCAATAATTTTCCAGCATAATTTCACAGCGGGAGACAATTTCTGCTTCACTGAAAATATTGTGTTTGGTAAAGAGTTTAATGCTTTTTTCACTTTTAAAATAGGGTAGTGCTTCCGGTGTGGATTTCAGATTATATAGTCCGCGGCTTTTTGCTTCTGTAACCCATTCATCAGAGTAGTTGTTGCCGTTGAAAATGATGCGTTTGTGTTTTTTAATCGTGCGTTTAATGAGTTTGTTCAGCGCGCTCTGGAAATCGTCTGCCGCTTCTAACTCGTCCGCATATTGAGACAGGGATTCTGCAACAATGGTGTTGAGTGTGATATTCGGACCGGAAATAGAAAGTGCGGAGCCCAGCATACGGAACTCAAATTTATTGCCTGTAAAAGCAAAAGGAGAAGTTCTATTCCGATCGGTAGTATCCTTCGGGAATTTCGGCAGAATGTGCACGCCGACTTCCATGTTGCTTTTTTCTTTGCTGTCATATGTATCGTCATTTTCGATGGATTCCAGAATTTCCGTCAACTCGTCCCCTAAAAACATGGAGATAATTGCCGGCGGCGCTTCGTTGGCACCCAAACGGTGGTCGTTTCCGGCAGTTGCAACGGACAGACGTAGTAAATCCTGATAGTCGTCTACCGCTTTGATAACAGCGCACAGGAACAGCAGGAACTGAGCGTTTTCATGTGGAGAAGAGCCCGGCTCCAGAAGATTGACACCGGTGTTTGTGGAAATAGACCAGTTGTTATGCTTTCCGCTGCCGTTCACGCCTGCAAACGGTTTTTCATGCAGCAAGCAAGCGAAACCATGACGGTCTGCCACTTTTTTCATGAGTTCCATGGTCAACTGGTTGTGATCTGCTGCAATGTTGGTGGTGGAGAAGATGGGGGCAAGCTCGTGCTGTGCCGGCGCCACTTCATTATGCTCTGTTTTTGCCAGAATACCAAGTTTCCAGAGTTCTTGGTCTAAATCTTTCATGAATGCCGCAATGCGGGGTTTGATGGTACCAAAATAGTGATCTTCCATTTCCTGTCCTTTGGGCGGTTTTGCGCCAAAAAGTGTCCGCCCTGTGAACACCAAATCGCGGCGCCTCTTATACATCTCTTTATCAATCAGAAAATATTCCTGTTCCGGTCCAACAGTTGTTGTCACGCGAGTAGCGCTGCTGCCGAACAGTTTTAAAATCCGCATTGCCTGCCGGTTCAATTCCTCCATAGACCGCAGAAGCGGTGTTTTTTTGTCCAGCACCTCACCGCTATAGGAACAGAATACGGTGGGAATGCAGAGGGTGTCATCTTTAATAAAGGCATAGGAGGAAGGGTCCCAAGCAGTATATCCACGCGCTTCAAACGTTGCGCGCAGTCCGCCGGAAGGAAAGCTCGATGCATCCGGCTCGCCTTTCACCAGTTCCTTGCCGGAGAATTCCATAATCGCCCGTCCGTCACCTGTCGGAGCAATAAAGCTATCATGCTTTTCCGCAGTGATACCGGTCATGGGCTGGAACCAATGGGTGAAATGTGTTGCGCCTTTTTCTACAGCCCAATCTTTCATTGCATTTGCAACCACAGTTGCAATGCCGATTTGCAGGCTTTTTCCATCTTGAATAGTTTTTTTCAGCGCCTTGTAGGTATCTTTCGGAAGTTTTTCCTGCATAACCGCGTCGCTGAATACCATGCTGCCGAATACTTCAGGAACTGTACTCATTTCAAATCATCTCCTAATATAAATATCATTTTGAATCGGTTTCAAAGGAAAATAAAAAAGGCACTGCGGGCATCTTGCCCACAGCGCCTTTGCTGTTTACAATCACAGTATACACCCAAGATAAAAATTTGTCAAGTGTTTTTTGAAACTTTTTTGCAAGAAATTTTAGTCCTACATGCAAAAAAGTGTGGAATATAAAGAAAAAAACGTCGAATCAAAATGAAAATGAAGGGGATGGTAAAAAAAGTTTCAAAAAAGTATTGACATTTTGCCAATAAACCGTTATAATAATAAAAAATGAAAGAATGAACAATGGCGTTCATCAAAAGAGGAAGTTGCTTCCTTTTTTTGATGAACGTTTTTTTTGTGCAGAGAAAGGCAAAGGAGGAACAGGATATGTTAAAAGAAGGACAGACCAGAATCCCTTCCGGCTGTGCAATATCCGGTATTTTTTCCAAAGACGGAAAAAAAATAAACGGCGAATCTATTATTCGGTCAATCGCAACCATGCACGACCGTTCCAACGGACTGGGAGGCGGGTTTGCAGGATATGGAATCTATCCGCAATATAAAGACTTATATGCATTCCATATATTTTATGAAAGCAATGCTGCACGGGAAGAATGCGAGCGGTTTTTAGACCGGCATTTTGATGTGATTAACTTGTCTAAAATTCCGGTGAAGAAAACGCCCAAAATTACGGATGAGCCGCTGATTTGGCGCTATTTTGTCACGCCGCTGCCCACAAAATTGGCGGATAGCCAATTGGATGAGAAGGAATTCACAGTCAAAAGCGTTATTAAAATCAATACGGTGATTGAAGGCGCGTATGTGTTTTCCTGTGGCAAAAACATGGGCGTGTTTAAAGCGGTGGGATTTCCGGAGGATGTCGGAGAGTTCTATCGGCTGGATGAATATGAAGGTTATTGCTGGACGGCACATGGACGTTATCCGACCAACACGCCAGGCTGGTGGGGCGGTGCACATCCTTTTGCCATGCTGGACTATTCGATTGTGCACAACGGAGAAATATCTTCTTATGATGCCAACCGCCGGTACATAGAAATGTTTGGATATAAATGTACGCTCCTGACCGACACAGAAGTCATTACCTACATGATAGATTATCTGGTGCGCAAGAAGGAGCTGACACTGGAGGAAATGGCAAGCGTGATTGCGGCGCCATTTTGGTCAACCATTGAACAGAAACCTAAGGAGGAACGGGAACGGCTAACCTATTTGCGCAATGCCTTTGCAAATTTGCTGATTACAGGACCCTTCTCCATTTTGCTCGGGTTTGACGGCGGCATTATGGCGCTCAATGACAGACTAAAATTGCGGTCTATGGTAATTGGAGAAAAAGAAGATATGGTATATATTGCGAGTGAGGAATGTGCAATCCGTGTTGTGGAGCCATGCTTGGAAAAACTCTGGTCGCCCAAGGGCGGGGAAGCAGCCATTTTCAGACTCAGTGAAAGGGGGGCGGCAAAATGCCTGTAAATTATTTATATCCGGATTATGAAATTATTCGCAACAAAGATAACTGTATTGGCTGTCAGGTGTGTGCCAGACAGTGTGCCAATGAGGCGCATTGGTATGATGAGGAACTGGGTGTCATGCGCTGTGACAGCGCAAAATGTGTCAACTGCCACCGATGCGTATCACTTTGCCCGACGCGCGCGCTGAAGATTGTGAAAACAGATCATACGTTTAGAGAAAACGCAAACTGGGCGGGCGCAAACATTCAGGAGATTTACCGTCAGGCGGAAAGCGGCGGCGTTTTGCTCAGCTCCATGGGAAATCCGAAACCCTATCCGGTCTATTGGGATAAA
>CATIYX010000413.1 GCA_949739095.1 uncultured Clostridia bacterium
AAGGTCGGTATACATATAGCCAGGATATCCACGCCGTCCCGGCACTTCTTTCCGCGCAGCGGACACCTCACGCAGCGCGTCGGCATAGTTAGTGATATCCGTTAAAATAACCAGCACATGCATTCCCTTGTCAAATGCCAGATATTCTGCGGCAGTCAACGCCATACGCGGCGTGGCAATTCGTTCCACCGCCGGATCGTTCGCCAAATTAACAAACATCACTGTACGGTCAATAGCACCCGTTTCCTTAAAACTTTCTATAAAATAGTTGGATTCTTCAAATGTGATACCCATTGCAGCAAAAACAACGGCAAACGGTTCGTCTGTCCCGCGCACTTTCGCCTGCCGTGCAATCTGTGCCGCAAGCTGCGCATGAGGCAGTCCACTTGCGGAAAAAATGGGCAGTTTCTGTCCGCGTACCAACGTATTCAGTCCGTCAATGGCAGATACGCCTGTTTGAATAAATTCTTGTGGGTAGTTGCGCGCCGCCGGATTCATGGGCAATCCGTTAATATCCAGCCGTTTTTCCGGCAGAATAGCAGGACCACCATCAATGGGACGCCCCAGTCCATCAAACACGCGGCTGAGCATATCCTCCGATACCCCCAGTTCCATACTGCGCCCTAAAAACCGCACCTTGCTACTTGCTAAATTGATTCCCGTTGCGCTTTCAAACAGCTGTACCAAGGCATTTCCACCATCAATTTCCAGCACTTTGCAGCGGCGCGTTTCACCATTGGCCAATTCAATTTCGCCAAGGTCGTTATAGTCCACGTTCTCCACGCCGCGTACCATCATCAGAGGACCCGCCACTTCTTCAATTGTTCGATATTCTTTTGGCATTAATAATCCCCCTCCTTCGGCATTGCACTGCTAATTTCATTGTTTAATGCTTGCGTCACCGCTTCATATTCTTCCTGCATGTGCTCTGTTGCAACGTATTTGAAGCGTCCGATACGCTCACGCACTTCCAGCCGTACCAAGTCTTCCACATCCGCGCCTTTATCCAGCGCCGCCATACAAGCTTCATAATATTCCAAAACTAGTTTCATCATCAGATATTGCTTTTCCAGCGGCGTATAGGTATCTACTTCATGGAATGCATTTTGGTGCAAAAAATCTTCACGGATAGAACGTGCCGCTTCTAATTTTAGCCTGTCGCCCGGTGAGAGCGCGTCCATACCAACCAACTTTACGATTTCCTCCAGCTCCGATTCCTCGTGCAATAGCAACATGATTTCCGCCCGCAACTGCGTCCAGTCTTCATGCACATGTTCCGTGAACCATCCTGCCATGCTGTCCACATATAGAGAATAACTCGTCAGCCAGTTAATTGCCGGAAAATGGCGTTTATATGCCAGTGATGCGTCCAGTCCCCAGAACACTTTCACAATGCGCAGTGTTGCCTGCGATACCGGCTCGGAAATGTCGCCACCCGGCGGCGATACAGCGCCGATAACAGACAGTGCGCCTTCGCGACCTTCCCCGCCTGCCGCAATCACACGTCCAGCACGTTCATAGAACTGTGCCAAGCGGCTACCGAGATACGCCGGATAGCCTTCTTCACCCGGCATTTCCTCTAGTCTTCCCGACATCTCACGTAACGCCTCTGCCCAGCGGGACGTGGAATCCGCCATAAGCGCTACCGAATAGCCCATATCACGGAAATACTCCGCAATGGTAATACCAGTATAAATAGACGCCTCACGCGCCGCCACCGGCATATCCGACGTGTTGGCAATCAACACGGTTCGTTCCATCAGGGATTTTCCTGTCTGTGGGTCAATCAGCTCTGGAAATTCATTTAGCACATCCGTCATTTCATTGCCGCGCTCGCCACAGCCAATATATACCACGATATCTGCTTCCGCCCATTTTGCCAGCTGGTGCTGCACAACGGTTTTCCCACTGCCAAACGGTCCCGGCACTGCTGCCACGCCGCCTTTTGCAATCGGAAACATAGTGTCAATCACGCGTTGTCCTGTAATCAGCGGCATGTCGGGCGACAGCTTTTGCGCATAGGGACGTGCCACACGCACCGGCCATTTTTGCATGAGCCGGACTTCCTGCACGCCTTGGGGCGTTTCAATCTCCGCTATCACGTCCTCCACGGTAAAGCTTCCCGCCTTGATGCCTTTTAACGTTCCGCTCATTTTGGGCGGCACCATAATTTTCTGCACAACGACTTCTGTTTCCTGTACCGT
>CATIYX010000414.1 GCA_949739095.1 uncultured Clostridia bacterium
GCGGTTTGCGGCGGGAGAAACACAAATTTTGGTTTCCACAACGGTGATTGAGGTGGGGGTCAATGTCCCCAATGCAACAGTGATGGTAGTGGAAAACGCGGAGCGGTTCGGGCTGTCGCAGCTACACCAGATTCGCGGACGTGTCGGCAGGGGCAGTGAGCAGTCATTTTGCATTTTGTTCAATCAAGGGAAAAATCAGGAAACACGTCAGCGGTTAGGTATCATGGCAAAGACGACGGACGGTTTTGAAATTGCGCGCAAGGATTTGGAACTGCGCGGACCGGGCGATTTTTTGGGAACGCGCCAGCACGGTATGCCGACGCTAAAAATCGCAGATTTGCTAACGGATGTTGCAGTGTTGAAGGAAGTGCAGGAGGCGGCAAAAAAACTGTTGCAGCAAGACCCAAGGTTGCAACAGGAGGAACATAGATTGTTGCGGGAGAAAATTCGGGAGCTGTTCCGCGACAAGGTCGCGCCTGGAACCATCAGCTAGGAAAGCGGTTTGCGATTTCTATTGATTGAAAATGGTTTTTATGTTACAATGAAACAGAATGCTGGAAATGAATAGCCGAATTAGTATATATGATTTGAAAAATAGAAAAGGCAGGGATGATAGATGCAGCGCAGAGATAAACATAATTACTATTTGGACATTGCGGACGCGGTGCGCAACAGAAGCACCTGTTTGCGGCGCAGCTACGGCGCGATTATCGTGAAAAATGATGAGATTATTTCTACCGGATATAATGGTGCGCCTCGAGGCAGAAAAAACTGTAATGAACTTGGCTATTGTATGCGCAATAAATTGCAAATTCCGCGCGGAGAACGGTATGAAATGTGCCGGTCAGTCCATGCGGAAGCTAACGCCATCATCAGCGCGGCGCGGAGGGATATGCTTGGCGCTGTCCTGTATCTGGTTGGGCGAGAGGAGAACGGCAACTTGATTGAAAATTCCAGTTCCTGCACCATGTGTAAACGGCTGGTGATCAATGCGGGTATTACAACTATTATTATCCGCGATACAGAGGACAGCTTTCGCGAAATTCCTGTGACGCAGTGGATTGAACAGGATGATTCTCTGACGGATCAAATGGGATATTGAGTACATAAGCATAGGAAGAACGTACACTTTACTTAACACGCCAGGAGAGAAACATGAGAAAGCAACTAAATGAAATGACGCTGGAGGAACTGTGGCAGCTTTTTCCCATTATGCTGGTACCGCACAGGGACTGCTGGGCGCAGTGGTACACGAAAGAGGAAAAGCAGTTATGGCATTTGCTGCCGGAGACGGAAGTGTTACGTATCAGTCACATTGGAAGTACAGCGGTTCCTGCCATTTGGGCAAAACCCATTATTGATATTTTGGTGGAGACGGTGAATCAGAGTGCTTTGCGGAGTGTAGCGAAAAAGCTGGAAAACGGCGGATATCTCCGCATGTCGGAAGAGCAAAACAGAATTTCGATGAACAAGGGATATACGGCGGAAGGATTTGCGGCACACGTCTTTCACGTACATATACGTCTGGGCGGCGACCATGATGAACTCTATTTCAGAGACTATCTGGCGGCATGTCCTGATGTGGCGAAAGAATATGAAACGCTGAAGCGTAAGCTGTGGAAATTATTTGAACATAACCGCGATGCCTATACACAAGGCAAAACAGAATTTGTGCGGCAGTATACCCGAATCGCAAAACAACAGTACCTTGGTCGATATACTATTTAGCAAAAACGCCTGTTGCCAGTTTGGCAGTAGGTGTTTTTTATTAGAAAAGAAAAGCTTAAAAACAAGGTTTTCCGCCATGAAAGCATAAAAGTAAGGTTTGTACCATACAATGGTAGTGTAGAGCAAGCTGCGGCAATTGCAGGAATTAGACAGCCGCAGGCGGGAAGGAGGACACAATGGCGGGAGTAGAACAATATTTAGAAACGGGTCGGCGGCTTGGGAGGGGAAAATTGGCGTCCTATTTGGGAGTGAAACCGAAACAGGTCGGAGAGGGCATTTGTCTGGCAGTGACCGCCGCTTATTTGGTGCAGGCAATAACGCTCAGCGGCAGACTGGAAACACCGCTTACGGCATTTGATAATTTAGGAATTAAACTTCCCTTCATCCGCAGCGGGTTGTTGGAGAAACAGGAAATATGGGAAGATTTGATACAGGACCAATATGATAATTGCATGTCTAAAGCGCTTGGGAACCTGTATCAAATGCTGATAGGTACGCAGCAGACAGCTGCAATCGATCCGCACCATGTAGCAGAATCAGCAGGGTATGCGGGAATGACAGGTGGCATCCGGAGCGTGGTAAATGGTAGTATGGTGTTCAATCCGGCGAATCCTGTTCAGCTTGCCATGATAGTATATCGTTGCCAGCATGAGTGTGTGCATACAGCAGCCTGTGCCAGAAGTGGCAGCAGTTATTATTTGTTTGATTGTGACTATGGCGTTTTTGTTTTGCAGGACAGCACATTTGATGCGTTTATTCAGGATTATCACCATGTGCAGGATGTGAAAGAAGCGATTATCGGCAGCGTTGCACGGATTTAAAAAAGCATTCCTATTTTTAGGAATGCTTTTTGTTTAATATTTTCGTTTTCTGTCTAGACTGCGGTATTGAATTGCTTCCGCGATGTGGGAAACATTGATGTCTTGTACGTCCTCCAAGTCTGCGATGGTGCGTGCTACCTTAATGATACGCGTATAAGCACGGGCAGAAAGACCAAGTGTGTTAAACGCCTGTTCCAGCAAAGAAGAGGATTCGCTGTCCAGTGGACAAAAAGTTTTAATTTGTGTGGTACTTAAATTTGCATTGCACTTTACGCCAATGGACTGATACCGCTGCCGTTGACGCTCACGTGCACGGTTAACGCGTGCGCGAATAGCGGCGGAACTTTCCGCTTTGGAATTGTCGGAAAGCTGTGCATATTTCACCGGCATGACGTTAATATGTAGGTCAACGCGGTCCATAAGCGGTCCGCTGATTTTTCCCATATATCGCTGAATTTGCGTTTCCGTGCAAGTGCAATTGTGCGATGGGTCACCAAAATAGCCACAATTACAAGGGTTCATGGCAGCGACTAGCATAAAGTCGCAGGGATAGGTTACGGAAGCGGATACGCGGGAAATGGAAACCTGCCTGTCCTCCAATGGTTGGCGCAGAATTTCCAGCGCGTCCTTGCGGAATTCCGGAAGTTCATCCAGAAACAATACGCCGTTGTGTGCAAGACTAACTTCGCCGGGGCGCGGAATGCGCCCACCACCTACTAAACTGATGGTGGAGACAGTGTGATGGGGAGAGCGGAAGGGGCGGTTCGTTACAATGGAAGTGCCACCGGGAATCAGACCGGCAATGGAATGAATTTTTGTCACTTCCAGCGCTTCGTCCAGCGTCATATCAGGCAAAATAGACGGAACACGTGCCGCCAGCATGGTTTTGCCGCTGCCCGGTGTACCAATCATAATGGAATTGTGTCCGCCTGCCGCTGCAATTTCCAGCGCACGTTTTACTTCAAGCTGTCCTTTCACGTCCGCAAA
This sequence comes from uncultured Clostridia bacterium, assembly GCA_949739095.1. Classification (GTDB taxonomy): domain Bacteria; phylum Bacillota; class Clostridia; order RUG12999; family RUG12999; genus JAAWTG01. The sequence goes on from CATIYX010000414.1 coordinate 3,537, forward strand.
ATCATATTGGTATAGATTGTTCTGCCGGAATACCTCATCCAAATTCAGTGTTTCCGCCTGCATGAGCAGTTGCCCTGCCAAATGGCAAATGACATCGTGTAGCGTTTCCGCGCCGAATACCTCCACGTCTTGCAAAATAGCGGCTTCTCTGGCATTGGCGCGCGGAAGAATAATTTTACGGATGCCGGCGCGTGCGGCGGACATTACCATGGGAAGAACGCCGCTGATGGGGCGCAGTTCTCCACCTAGAGACAGTTCACCTAAAAACAGATAGTCTTCCACATGCTCCGCTTTGAGTTGTTCTGAGGCGACTAATATGGAAACTGCAATGGGCAAATCAAACCCGGGCCCCTCTTTTTTGATGTTGCCGGGCGCAAGGTTCATGGTGACGCGGCGCATGGGAAAATCCAGACCCACGCTTTCAATGGCAGTACGCACCCGCTCTTTGGATTCTTTCACCGCAGCGTCCGGCAGCCCGACAATTTCAAACGCGGGCAATCCGTTCGAAACCGTTCCTTCCACTTCAACAATATAGCCGTCAATGCCCTGTACGCCGCTGGAATATATGGTAGATAACACGGTCATTCTCCTTCTTTATCCTCATAAGTAACACAGTCAAATGAAACCTACTTTGAGTTATTACCACCATTGTATCACAAATGAATACATTTTGCAAGAAGCTGGCGCAAAGAGAAAAATTTTGCGGAAAAAGCGGATTGATTCTGGAAGACGAGTGTGATATAATATACGCAGAGCGTATATTATAAATCGAAAAGCGCCGCCGAATTGTTCCTTCGCGTATGCTCGGAACCGGCGATGCGCAAAATTATACCAAAACACTGCGTGTTTGTGGTATAATAGATATCATATTAAAAAAGAAAGTAAAAAGTAAATTTTATATATGGAAGGATATGAGGTCATGAGAAGTGATATTGTAAAGAAAGGTCTGGACAAAGCGGCGCACCGCGGTTTGTTCAAAGCGATGGGATATACCGATGAACAAATACGGCGTCCGATTATTGGGATTGCCAATGCGTTCAGTGAAATTATTCCGGGGCACATTCATTTGAACCAGATTGCTTCTGCGGTGAAAGAAGGAATTTTGATGGCTGGCGGCACACCGGCAGAATTTGGTGTGATTGGTGTCTGCGATGGGATTGCAATGGGACACGAAGGTATGAAATATTCTCTGGCAACGCGCGAATTGATTGCGGATAGTGTAGAAAGCATGGCGCGGGCACATGCGTTTGACGGACTGGTGTTGATACCAAACTGTGACAAAATTGTGCCAGGTATGCTGATGGCAGCAGCGCGGCTGGACATTCCGGCAATTGTAATTAGCGGCGGTGCAATGATGAGTTTGAATAAAAACGGAAAAGCATTGGATTTGAACAGCTTGTTTGAAGGCAGCGCGGCAGTGCGCGCGGGCAAAATGGAGGAAGCGGAACTGGCAGATTTGGAAAACAAGGCTTGCCCGGGCTGCGGTTCCTGCTCCGGTATGTTCACAGCCAATTCCATGAAC
>CATIYX010000415.1 GCA_949739095.1 uncultured Clostridia bacterium
AACGAGTCACAAAACGGACTTTTGAAGAAAAAAAACAGGCAGGCGAAAAAATCGTGATGATTACCGCCTATGATTATACAATGGCAAAGCTAATGGACGAAAGCGGTGTGGACGCCATTTTGGTGGGCGATTCGCTGGGCATGGTGATGCTGGGCTATGAGGACACGGTGCAAGTAACCATGGCGGACATGATACATCACGTAGGTGCAGTGCGACGCGGCGCGCAGCGTGCCATGGTGGTGGGCGACCTGCCCTTTTTATCTTATCACGGCAGTATTGATGCAGCGCTCGAAAACGCAGGCGCGCTTATGCGGGCGGGCGCATCCAGTGTGAAGCTGGAGGGTGGCAAAAGTATTTGTCCCAAAGTGCGCGCCATGGTAGACGCCGGGATTCCCGTCATGGGACATTTGGGACTAACGCCGCAGTCCGTCAACCAATTTGGCGGTTTCCTCTATCAGGGCAAAACAGAGGAAAGCGCGGCGCGGCTGCTGGAGGACGCAAAAGCATTGGAGGAAGCCGGCGCATATGCTTTAGTTGCGGAATGTATTCCGAAAGCGCTGGCAGGCGAGCTGTCCAAAACGCTGTCCATTCCTGTGATTGGCATTGGCGCAGGCAATTTATGCGACGGACAAGTGCTGGTCTATCAGGACATGCTCGGTATGTACGGCAATATCGCGCCGAAATTTGCAAAACAGTTTGCGCCGGTAGGCGACCTGATTCGCCAAGGTGTGGCAGGGGATGCAGATGAAGTGCGTCGGGGCGTGTTCCCGGCAGAAGAACACACGAGAATGTGAGGCGAAAATTCATGGAAATTATCAAAACCATTGCAGATATGAAACAATTTGCGTCGGCACACCGTGGAGAAGGCATTGGATTTGTCCCCACCATGGGGGCACTGCACGAAGGGCATTTGTCGCTGATTCAGCGGTCGGTCAAAGAAAATGCAGTCACGGTAGTGAGCGTATTTGTCAATCCCACACAGTTTTGTCCCGGCGAGGACTATGAAGCATATCCCAGAACGCTGGATGCGGACGCGGCGTTGGCGGCGGACGCAGGGGCGGCGGCAGTGTTTGCGCCAACCGCACAAGAGATGTATCCCGAAGGCTATGACACCTACGTGGAAACCGGCGGCATCACAGACGCACTGTGCGGCAAAAGCCGTCCGGGACATTTTCGCGGCGTGACAACGGTGCTGACGAAACTGTTCCATTTGGTGCAGCCGCGGCGGGCATATTTCGGACAGAAAGACGCACAGCAGCTTTTGGTCGTGCAAAAAATGGTGCGGGAACTCAACTTTGATTTGGAAATCATCGGCTGCCCCATCATACGCGAAGCGGATGGGCTGGCGAAAAGCTCCCGCAATCAATATTTGAGTGCGGACGAACGGCAGCGCGCCGTGGTGCTGAGTCGCAGTTTAAACTGGGCGCAGGCGCAAATGGACGCCGGTGTGACAGCAGCAGCGCAACTGATAGATAGTATGCGTACGATGATTGCCGCAGAGGGCGGTGATGTGGAATATATTGAATATGTCAGCCGCGAGACGCTGCGTCCGCTGGAAACTGTGCAGCAGGACAGCATGTTTGCGCTGGCAGTGCGTTTTGGCACAACACGGCTGATTGATAACTTATTTGTAGACTAGAGAGGAGGGCGAAGGTCATGCAGATTGAAATGATGGCAGGCAAAATCCACCGCGCGGTGGTGACGGAAGCAGATTTGAACTATGTCGGCAGCATCACGATTGACAGCGAATTGCTGCGGCTCTCTGGTATGCGTGAATATCAAAAGGTACAGGTGCTGGACGTGGACAACGGCAACCGTTTGGAGACCTATATCATTGCAGGAGAACCGGGCAGCGGCGTGATTTGTGTGAACGGCGCAGCGGCGCGGCTGGTGCACCGCGGCGACACGGTAATTATCATTGCCTACGCCATGATGACGCCGGAGGAAGCAGACACATGGTCGCCCAAGGTGGTTCACGTGGACAGCCAAAATCGTCCGCAATAAGCGGCGGGAAGATTTGTGTTTTGACAGTCATGTCTCATGTGGACACGTGGATTGAAAGAATTATCTTGTTGGTATGTTCTATACACAAGCTGCCGTCCTCAGATAGGGACGTGAATTGAAATTTTGACGCTCATATCAATGTTACGATTTCAGCCGAGCCGCGACCACAAGGGTCA
>CATIYX010000416.1 GCA_949739095.1 uncultured Clostridia bacterium
CGCCACGCAGGAACGCGCCGGTTTTCCTGTGAAATAGTTTCCATAAATTTCATTAAATGCCGCAAAATCACTCATATGCTTTAAAAAACAAGTCGTTTTCACTGCTTTTTCAAAACTGCTGCCCGCTTCCTCCAGCACTGCTTTCAAATTCTGCATCACCTGCTCCGTCTGCGTTTCAATGGTATCCGCTTCCACTTCGCCTGACGCGGGATTGATTGCGATTTGTCCTGAGGTAAACACCATGTTTCCCAAGATGGTCGCCTGCGAATATGGTCCAATCGCCGCCGGCGCTTTTTCTGTGTACACTTTTTTCATCATAATTTCTCTCTCCTTTTTATTCAATATGGTATCCTGCCTCTATCAAGGCTTTCCGGATTTGCTCAATATGTTCATAGTTGCGCGTCTCCATGACAATACGCAAATAGCAGCCGTTGATGTCGGAACTTTCACTCGCGCGTTCATGATGAATAGAAACCACATTTCCGCCAAGGTCCGCTAAAATTTTAGATACTCCTTTCAGTTGTCCCGGTTTGTCAATCAGCTCAATTGTCACAGCATAAGATCGCCCCGATTTCAGCAAACCGCGTTTAATCACACGCGACAAAATTGTCACGTCAATATTGCCACCCGACACCAGACAAATTACCTTTTTCCCTTTTACCGGCACCTTATCAAATAATGCTGCCGCAACCGAAACCGCACCCGCGCCCTCCGCAATCAGTTTTTGTTGTTCAATCAGCATTAAAATTGCCGTGGAAATTTCATCATCTGTAACCGTCACAATTTCATCAACGTATTTCTGACATAACTCAAAAGTATGTTCGCCCGGTTCTTTCACGGCAATCCCATCAGCAATAGTCGAAACACCATCCAACATTTCAATCTGCCCATGTGCCAGCGATTGCTGCATACTCGGCGCACCGCCCGCCTGTACACCATATACCTTCACATTTGGACTCAGCATTTTAATGGCATATGCCACGCCGGAAATCAGACCGCCGCCACCTACCGGCACAATCACCGCATCCACATCCGGCAGTTGCTCCAGTAACTCCAGTCCAATTGTTCCCTGTCCCGCAATGACATTTTCATCGTCAAACGGATGAATAAACGTATATCCTTTTTCCTCTTTCAACTCCAGCGCTTTTTGGTAGGCATCATCATATACGCCCTCTACTAAACAAATCTCTGCCCCATAGTTTTTAGTAGCTTCCACCTTAGAAATGGGGGCACCGTCAGGCAAACAAATAATCGATGGAATACCATTTTTTGTTGCTGCCAGCGCAACACCTTGTGCATGGTTTCCGGCAGAACATGCAATTACGCCACGGCTTTTCTCTTCTTCACTAAGCTGCGATATTTTATAGTAGGCTCCCCGCACCTTGAACGAGCCTGTCACCTGCAAATTTTCTGTTTTTAAATAAATATGGCTGTCCCCCCGCAGCTTAGGCGCTTCAATCAAATCCGTTTTCCGCACCACATCTTTCAATGTAAACGCCGCATGATAAATTTTGTCCAATGTCAGCATGGATAACTTCCTCCTGTTCTTACAAAAAAAGCCTCCGTCCCTGTTTAGAGACGAAGGCATATCGCTTCCGCGGTTCCACTCTAATTGCCACCGTTTCCTCCGGCGACCACTTCTGCTGCATCTATCAATGCATGTTCCTATAACGGGGACTACCGTACGCGCTTAAGTTACTTGTTTTCGGCACGTCTGCTCAGGGGTGATTTGAATCCGCTCGTTTCCGCTGCCTTGCACCACCCGACAGCTCTCTGCAGGAAATTTGTTTGCCGATTCCGTCCCCTTCATTGCATTTTAAATTATATGATTATTTATTATACTCCGTACATTTTGGGTTGTCAAGTCTCTTTGTACACATAGCAAAAAACAGGAAACACTTTTTTCTAACAAGGCAAAAATCAATCATTTTGCACATCGCCGGTTTCGAGCGTATGCGAAAAAACAATTCGATGGCGCTTTTCGATTCTATAATAGTCACTTTGTGACTATTATAGAATCTCACTACGCTCCAGCTTCACAAATCCATGCCGCAGCAAAATTTGAAGAAATGCGATAAACCTATCATACAGCGGCTCCGCCTGTTTCCCAAACCGTTCTTTGATACAGCTTGCAATCTCTTGTAAACTACGGCTGCCATCAATCTGTTTCCAGATATAACTTCCCAACGTATCCAGATGGATTTTACTCACGCGCGGACGATGAAAACAGGTTTGGGCGATTGCCGCATAAAATCCACGGTGTTCTAGTTCCAGCACAATATTTCCATCTTCTTGTTCTATCCAGACAATTTTTTCTTTGCGATTCGGTACCATATCCAGCAGGTTTCTGCTAACATTCCGCTTTTTCATGCCACTCCTCCTGTTTTATCTATCCGCTTGTTTATTTCTTTTTAACGCTGCATAAATCAGTGTTGCCAGCAGTCCTAAAAATAGAACCAGTCCTCCAATATTGCCAAACGAAAATTTGTCTCCTAAATAGAGATAGGATGCGATATCTTTGCCGCCCACTTTCACTACAGCAAACACCGCCAGCAAAATACCGGCCAATCCTTCTCCCGCAATCAGTCCAGAGGTATAGAGTGTACCATGTTCTTTCGCCAAATCCTTTGCTTCTTTGGATTCATATTTTCGTTTTGTCAGCCATAGCCGCACC
>CATIYX010000417.1 GCA_949739095.1 uncultured Clostridia bacterium
CGCAATGATGTTGGCGTTGTTGTGCTCCCGTGCCATACGCGCGCTGTAGGGGTCGGTGCAATGCGCCGCGCGGATACCATTTATTTTGTTCGCCGCAATGCTGATACCAATGCCTGTGCCGCACACTAAAATGCCGCGTTCTGCCTCACCTGACAAAACCACCTTTGCCACTTTCGCCGCAATGTCAGGATAATCCACGCTTTCGCCGGAAAATGTTCCACAATCTTCCGTTTCATATCCATTTTCTTCCAAAAACTGCAATAACTGCTCTTTCAGTTCAAACCCGCCGTGGTCGCTTCCAATTGCAATCATTTCTTCGTTCCTCCCTGTTTTTCGCGCCGCTCTTTCTCCTGTTCCGCCTGTGATTTTCTGAGATATTCCGGTTTCAGCAGCTTACCGTCCGACATCTCGCCCGCTTCCAACGCACGTTTTGCCGCCCATGCCACTGACGACGCCCGCGGCAGCAGCAAATGCGGCGGCGCGAACTGTGCCGCGCTGCCCAGCGTCTCTGCCAACGTCTCTTCATAGACCGCCGCGCCGTCACCCAGCAGCAGAACCGGTTCATGATATTCCTTTAATACATCGCATAACGCTTCCACTGCCATTGCCTGTGGTGGCAACACTTCCTCCGGCGCGCCGTCTGTCCAGCGGTATACCGCCGCAAACGCTTGACGGTTGCGTGCGTCCAGCATGGGACAAATCACACCGCCCGCACCGGGCAAATTATAACACAACGCTTCCAGCGTATTCACACCCATCACCGGTTTGTTTTCTGCAAATCCCAGCGCTTTCACGCTTGCCACACCAATGCGCAATCCTGTAAAAGAACCGGGTCCTTTTGCCGCTGCAAATGCGTCAATCTCTGCAAGCGGCACGCCACAGCTGCCCAGCATTGTATTCACTAGCGGCATAAGCCGCTGGGAATGCGTGAGTCCATGGTTCACCAGATATTCCGCCTGCAGCCGGTCGTCGTCCAGCAACGCTGCGCTGAGCGACCCGCCGGAAGTATCAATCGCGAGTATCTTCAAACCCGTCCGCCCCTTTCACCACGATTTCGCGGCAGTCCTCGCTGACGCCCAGGTTTTTGCTCAAATAAACGTCAATCACGCGCCCTTCCGGATAGGTACTCACCAAATCAGGCCATTCGATGATACTGACGCCATTTTTGCCGATATTTTCATATAACCCCGCCTCGTAGACCTCGTTTTCGTCCTCTAAACGGTATAAATCAAAATGATAGATGTCCACTCGCCCATGGTAGACGTTCATAATGGAATAAGTAGGGCTGGACACCAAATCCTCGCTTTCCAGTCCACGCACCAATCCGCGCGCAAACACGGTCTTACCAACGCCAAGGTCGCCGTGCAGCCGTACCACGTCGCCTGTCTCCAGCCGCTGCGCCAATTCGCCCGCGATTTTCTCTGTATGCTCCGCTGATGTGCTGATAATCATGGTTTTCCTCCTTAAAACAGTCCTGTGATTTTGCCGTCGTCCGTCACGTCAATGCCGTCTGCTGCCGGCACTTTAGGCAGCCCCGGCATGGTCATAATACTGCCGGTAATGACCACCAAAAAGCCCGCGCCCGCACTGATACGGATTTCCGATACATGAACCGTGAACCCTTCAGGACGTGCTAAAAGCGTCGGATTATCTGTTAAAGAATACTGCGTTTTTGCCATGCAGACCGGCAGACCGTCCAGTCCCAGGTCCTGTATCTGTTGCAAGTTGCGCCGTGCCGCTGCCGAAAATTCCACATCCGCGCCGCCATATACTTCCTGCACAATGCGCAGGATTTTTTCCTCCACCGGCAAATCCAGCGGATAGAAGTAGTGCAGCTCCGGTGTATCTCCCTGTGTGAGTTCCACCACTTTTTTCGCCAGCGCTTCGCCGCCGGCGCCGCCTTTTGCAAACACTTCCGTTTCAATGCAGTCCACGCCAAGTCCGGCGCAGTAGTCCTGAATCATTTGTATTTCCTCCGCCGTGTCGGTCGCAAAGCGGTTGAGCGCCACCACCGCCGGCACGCCGGTTTTTTTCATATTTTCCACATGTTTTCCGAGGTTAGGCAGTCCACGCCGCAATGCTTCCGGCGCCGCTTCTTTCCATGTGCCTTTTTTTGTCTGTCCGCCGTTATACCGCAGCGCCTGCACAGTCGCCACAATCACCACTGCCG
>CATIYX010000418.1 GCA_949739095.1 uncultured Clostridia bacterium
CTACCAGGCCGAATATGGTGGGCACAATAGGGCTCGAACCTATGACCCTCTGCTTGTAAGGCAGATGCTCTCCCAGCTGAGCTATGCGCCCATATCCACCGTTCCATTCATGCGGAACATTGATTATTATACTATATCAAGAATCAAAAGTCAAGGGGTAATTTCATTTTTTTTGCCATTGAATTCAAATTACCCCTCTATACCTTCTATTTTCTCTCGTTTTCTATATCTTTCTAACTAATTCTCTCAGTTCATCTTCAGAAAACTGATATGTTTTATTACAGAAATGACAGCGTATTTCCGCTCCGTTTTGTTCCCGTGCCATATCCAGCAATTCCTTTTTTCCAAGAGAAATCAAAACGCGTTCAATCCGTTCTCTACCGCAATTACAGTGATAAACAGGCTCGCGTTCTTCTGTGATATCATAGGAGAAGCCTTGCAATATTTTTTCCATCATCTCTTCCAGTGTATGCTGTTCCGCTAAAATTTGTGTCACTGCCGGCATATGTGCCATATTTTCTTCCAATTTGCTAATCACTTCCTCAGGACAGTCCGGCATAAGCTGCACAATGTATCCGCCAGCGGCTTTTACAGTATAATCTCTATCAACCAACACGCCTAGTGCTACCACCGACGGTGTCTGTTGGGAAGTTGCATAATAATAAGCGATATCCTCTGCAATTTCTCCGCTTTGTAATTCCACTCGCCCTACATACGGTTCTTTCATTCCCAAATCACGTACGACCGTTAAATGTCCATGTCCAATGCTTCCACTGACATCCAGTTTCCCATTAGGTTTCAGCGGCAAATCCACCAGCGGTTCCCCTACATAGCCCCGCACTCTGCTGTCACTGTCACTAACTGCTACAATACAACCAACCGGACCGTCACCCTTGAGCTGAACAGAAATAGTTTCCTGTTGCGTCTTTAGTTCCGCCCCCATCATTGCAGCAGCAGACATCGACCGCCCCAATCCTGCAGTCACAACAGGCGACGTTCCATGAATTCTGCGCGCTTCCTCTACCATTCCATGAGAATCAATTGCAAATGCACGGAAATGCCCTTCTTTTTCTATCATACGAATCAATCTGTCTTTCATGTTTTACGTCCTTTCCTATGTTATCGCTTTGTGTATGCCTACTTCATCCACTAAATATTGCAGAGGTACATCATGCGGCTGTGAAAACACATTAGCTGTCATCTGCGCCGCATAGCATACTCCCATTGTCCATCCCTGGTATCCTTGTAAAATCCGGTCATAATAGCCTTTCCCATAACCAATGCGCCCTCCTGCAGAGTCAAATACTACGCCTGGTACCAACATACCATCAATTTCCTCCGGCACAATAACCGCACTATGTTCTGGCGGTTGAAAAATGCCATACATTCCTTGTTCCAATGTTTCCAGTTTGGCTTCATGAAATACCATCACTCCATTAGAATAAGAAATAGGCAGCACAAACCGCTTTCCTTCCCGCTCCAACTGTTCCAGCAGCGGACGCAAATCCACTTCACTTCCCAACGGATAATAGGCGGCAATCACCTTTGCCTCTTTCAGTTTGGAACAGGAACATAGCGCTGCACAAATCTCCTGCGACCACCACATCCGCTTCTGTCTGTCCAATTGGTCTCTGAGCGCTAAAAAATACCGGCGCAATTCCTGTTTATTCATATTTCATACTTTCTTTCACCTGTTGCATGGTCGCTTCACCTTTAAGCTGTTTTAAGATTTCAAATGCAAATAAATGCGCTGTTCCAGCTCCTTTAGAGGTAATTATCTTTCCATCTGTCACAACCGCTCTGTCCGTCACTTCTGCGCCTATTAGCTGATTTTCAAATCCATCATAACAAATTGCTTTTTTTCCTTTTAAATATCCATATTTTCCAAGCACAGAAGGCGCCGCACAAATAGCACATAAATAAAGTTCTTTTTCCAATGCCCGGTGCAGTGTTTCTTCCACCCATGTAGATTGTTTCAAGCGTTCCGTACCCGGTCCGCCGCCCGGCAGAACCACTGCTTCTGCTTCCCGCAATATGTCCGCCTCAACTGCCGCGTCCGCTTCTACGCGAATACCGTGCGCGCCGCAAACCCATTTTTCCTCTTGTATGGAAACCATCTTGACTTCCACACCGCCGCGGCGCAAAATGTCCACAACCGCAAGCGCTTCTATTTCTTCAAATCCTTCTGCAAGTAATACAACTACCATACCGTTTCCTCCTTTAATACC
>CATIYX010000419.1 GCA_949739095.1 uncultured Clostridia bacterium
ACCGGCAGGAGCCGGTGGGGAAAAGAGATGACACAGCAAATGCCCAGCAGCAAAACCGGCAGGAGAACCGCCGGCAGTGCCTGCCAGCGCGGTAGGGCAAACCAGCCGGTTCCCGCTGCCAGTGTCAGCAGGAGAAAACAGCTTATACCCGCTATCGCAAGTGCCGCGGGCGAAGCGTGCAGAAAAAGGGCAATCCCCAGTGGCAAGAGAGTCGCGGCAAGGGACAGGAATAGTCCACGCCATTTCAGATTATGGCAACGGTTTATACAGCCGCACAGCGGCAGTGGTGAGAGAAGAAGCAAATAGGAAAGTGGAATGGACGCGCCGTTTATTTCCGGGGAAAGCCAGCCGCACAGCAGCAAACAGAGCAGATAGGCAGGCAGGGCATGGCGGGCGAACAGTCGCCGGAAGTCCATGAAATATGCGGCTGCTGCAATCGCCAGTCCGCATATTATAGTTACCGTTTGTGAGATACGCAGTCCCACGGGCAGCAAACATACTTGCAGGAAAACACCGCCGAGCAGCATCAAAACAATGCATACAATCAAACCCCAAGCGGTTTGCGGGCGGTAGACCGCATCGAATTGTTTTCCGAGCGCCACGGGATCGCCCATTTGACGAACCGCCTCTTGTTCCGCCTCTTCCGGCGGCATACCTTCTGCCAGATAGGCGGATTTTTGGTCGTCGATGTGACTCGCCAATTCCTGAGTAATGGCGCAGTGCGCTTTTTTCCAACGCACGCCTCCACAAACGTCCAGTAAAAATTGTGCAGCGGGATTACGCTTTGGCATAACATTCTCCCCCCTTCAGAACATGGTTCACCGCATCCGTAAAATGGTTCCATTCCGCCTGTTTGTCTGTCAGAGCGCGCTGTCCGTCCTTGGTGATGTGGTAGTATTTGCGTACACGTGCGCCTTCCGCCGCCTGTTCATAGGAAACGACCCACCCCTGCGTTTCCAGCTGATGCAGCAGAGGATAGAGCGTGCCCGCCTTGAGCAAAAAAGTTTGGTCGGAACGGCGCGCCAGAGTTTCTGTCATTTGGTAGCCATACATGTCTTGTTCTGATAGCAGTTTCAGCAGCAGCATGGCGGTGCTGCCGGACTGCAAACTTTTGTCCAGTGGCATGGTGGTTCTCCTCCTTCTGTGAAGTGATAAGTATGGGGGTGACACCCCTATTGTTATATCGATTATCTATCTATATTATATATCGATTATCTATATATGTCAAGAAAAATTTTGGTATATTGTGAAAAAATGCTGCGTAGGATAATTTTACAAGTGGTTCCATAAAATGGAATAAATTTGTTTATTTCAAAGTATAAATAACAAAAACTATACCTTTTGTGGACGAGGAGGAAATAAAAGAATTTTAATTTGAAGGTATGCGTGCAGAAAATTTTTTCTGTATACGAAAAAGATGCATAGGATACAGAAAAAATGCGGTGGTGGGAAAGCGCTGCCGCAGTAGGAGGGTAACTTATGCAAAAGAGGATGGCACTCGAAAAAACAGCGCCGCAGGGCTGGAGGTGTAGGGATATGTCCGGCAGGGTGGATATAGGGAGCATTACCGTTTCGCTGTTGACGCTGCCCGCCTGCTTTTTGGCAATATGGGGCATCCTTCG
>CATIYX010000420.1 GCA_949739095.1 uncultured Clostridia bacterium
AATATCGTCAATCGTTAAATTTATCATTCTTCATCATCCTCCTAATTAAACGGTCGTGATTGCGCCGAACTTACAGCTATCCATACAAGCGCCGCATTTAATACATTTGTTTTTGTCAATCACAAATGGTTTGCCGCGTTCGCCGTCAATGGCGTGAACAGGACATTTTCTTGAACACAGGCTACAGCCTTTACATTTAGACGGTACGATTTCATAGGACAATAGCGCCTTACAGACACCAGCAGGACATTTTTTATCCTGAACATGTGCAATATATTCATCTTTAAAATAGCGCAGCGTGCTTAAAATGGGATTGGGCGCTGTCTGTCCCAAACCACAGAGTGCGGAGGACTTCACGGTATAGCATAATGCTTCCAGGTTGTCCAAATCCTCCATAGTTCCTTTGCCCTTGGTGATTTTATCCAGAATTTCATACATACGTTTTGTTCCGATACGGCAGGGGGCACATTTACCACAGGATTCATCCACAGTGAATTCCAGGAAGAATTTTGCGATGTCCACCATACAGCTGTCCTCGTCCATGACAATCAACCCACCGGAGCCCATCATGGAACCAATGCTGATGAGAGAATCATAGTCCATGGGGGTGTCAATCAGAGAAGCAGGAATACAGCCGCCGGAAGGTCCGCCCGTCTGCGCTGCTTTGAATTTTTTGCCGTTTGGCACGCCGCCGCCGATTTCTTCCACGACTTCACGTAGCGTTGTACCCATGGGAATTTCCACCAGACCGGTGTTTTTGATTTTTCCACCCAATGCAAATACCTTGGTACCTTTGCTCTTTTCCGTACCAATAGAGGAGAACCAATCTGCGCCATTGAGAATAATCTGCGGCACATTGGCATAGTGTTCCACGTTGTTGAGAATGGTTGGGCTTTCAAACAATCCTTTCACTGCCGGGAATGGAGGACGGGGACGCGGCTCGCCGCGATGTCCTTCGATGGAGTTCATTAATGCTGTTTCCTCACCACAGACAAATGCGCCGGCACCCAGACGGATTTCTAAGTCAAAGCTGAAATCAGTATCAAAAATATGATCGCCCAGCAGTCCATATTCTTTTGCCTGTTTGATAGCAATGGACAGGCGATGTACGGCAATGGGATATTCAGCACGGATATAGACAAACCCTTTGTTAGCGCCGATAGCATAAGCAGCAATTGCCATAGCTTCAATCACGGCGTGCGGGTCACCTTCCAAAATGGAACGGTCCATAAATGCACCCGGATCGCCTTCGTCTGCATTACATGCAACGTATTTTTGACCTTCCGGCTGGTCAGCGGCAAACTGCCATTTCAAACCGGTAGGGAATCCACCGCCGCCGCGTCCGCGCAGCCCACTGGCTTTGATGATGTCAATGACTTGCTGCGGTTTATATTCCGTCAACACTTTGCCCAGCGCCTGATAACCGTCAACACCGATATATTCTTCGATGTTTTCGGGATTAATCACACCACAGTTACGCAGTGCAACACGCATTTGTTTTTTATAGAAGTTGACTTCGTTTAATGATTTAATGTCGTCCTCTTCCGCATGGATGGTTTCTTCATATAATAACCGCTGGACAATACGTCCTTTGAGCAGATGTTCTTCTACGATTTCAGCAACATCTTCCGGCTTCACCATGCTGTAGAATGCGCCTTCCGGATAAACAATCACAATCGGTCCCAATGCGCAAAGACCGAAACAACCGGTCTGAACAACTTTCACTTCTTTTTCCAGTTCTTTTTCTGCTAATTGTTTTTCAAATTCTTTTAAAATTTTCTCGGAGCCGGACGATGTACAGCCGGTTCCACCGCATACCAATACGTGTGCCCTGTATAAATTCATTGTACTCATCTCCTCTTATTCGTTTGCCGCGCCAATGGTGAATTCCGCAACGGGGCGTTTGTTAATAATATGTTCCGCTACAATGCGAGACACTTTTTCGGGATTCATGTGGATGTAGGTCACTTTTTCCTCGCCCGGCATAAATACCTCCACAATGGGCTCTAAACGGCACATGCCGATGCAGCCGGTTTGGGTTACGGTGACGTCAGCGAGTCCGCGTTTTGCAATTTCATCCATAAATGCACTCATC
>CATIYX010000421.1 GCA_949739095.1 uncultured Clostridia bacterium
GGCGTGCTCCGGCATATGTGTGCCTCCGGTTATAAGATTATACTCATTCGGAGTGGCAAAATAATTGGTATATGGAGACATTTCCTTCACAGCCCAGCTGTAGAAATTTGTATACGCCTGCCGTTTTTCATCACTGTCCAACAGATATGGATAGGAATCATATAGCGGATTACCGCAATTCAAAATGATAAGGCTTTTTAGACCAAGCCCATCGTTACACTGCAAACTCGTCATCAAGTTTTCACTCATTTGATAGTTGCCCTTGGATTTCTCCATCGCATTCCAACGAGCGGAGGTTCTTGTAAAGCCATAACCTGCATTTCTAATTAACTCCGCTAATCCCATAATCTCTCGCGTATCATAGCCTTCCCATTCATAATGTACATTTGTGCCAAAGCGTTCGTTCACCCTGTCTGCCTTGCGGGAATATGAAAAATCAATCGTTTCCTTTTGTGATACCTCGCCGCTCGTCACTTCAATTTCAAGGTAGTACACGCCATATTTTAACGTTGGAATGATAAGTGTCTCTTTTTCCGTGCCTACCGTAGAAGTTTTGGTGAACACGATATTCTTATCGAAATCCAGCGCCTTATAGGTAACATTTTCGCCGCCGAAGCCCGCTGTTTCACTTTGAAAAGAAACATCGAATGAAATCGTGTCCCCTTCAAAAAAGATGTTGCCCGTCTTGCCTGTTTCCGCCGTAATTTTATATGGAGATTTCATAGCCGATTTTGACACACGGATTTCCGATATCGTTACCGGCCAGAGTGAAGCATCCATAATACCATTTTCGTCAACACTTTTGCCTGTTCCATCTGTGATAATCTGGAAATCGTCTGTATTGATTCCGTTTGCAAATCGTGCATCATACAAAACAAACGTGTGGTTCATCCAATGATTGGTCTTGGTCAACTGCTTGAACTCCGCCTTACGTTTTCCGCCTTGCGCATCATAGTAAATGGAAAAACCGCCGTAGCTGTCGTCTAGATATTCTACTGTCACTATGACAGTATCCTCACTCTTTAAATCATACATAAAATCGTTATCAATTTTGCATCTAACAAAAGATGCATTAGTTTCTTTTGGATTCAACCCCCAGCCAGTTTTTCCGCCACTTTCTTTTGTCTGCACCTCCACGCCAAGATGCATTCCCACTTGCATACCGCTAGTGGTCGGCTCAGCGGCGGAGAGCAGCGCCGAGGCGCTGTCTCCTGCTGCATAAACATTTGGAATAACGGAAACCATCATCATGAATATTAATAAATATACCACTTTTTTCATGTTCATCATCTCGTCTCCCTTACATAGCTGCATAGAGACTATTCCACAATCTCCGTACTAACAAAAGGTTTCATTTCCGTTAAGTTATCAAAGACAAATACTTTCACCGCATCTGCGCCGACACATGCCGCAGCATCCTCTGCCGACAGTGTAATTGTATTGACACGCGGTGTGCTGCTATCTGGTGCATATTCCAACGCTTTCGCATAGACAAGGGTATTATTCTTGTGCGCAACAAGCGTCACAAACGCCCCTGTTTTTTCTGTCGTTGTATTAACAGCCGTAACGTCAACGGTAAGTGTTCCGCCCGCTGTAATGTCGGCAATCGTATTCACCACATTGCCATTACATTTGATAATAGGTTTCCCATAGACAATTTCACCGCTGTCTGTAGTGAAAGAATATCTCGCACCTTTTGCAATCGGTTTGCCGTCCGCATCTGTGCTGTCCTCTCCAATCACAACGGCATAATCCGTATCCGGCATCAGGTAATCTGTGAATGTTATAACCGCTTTTGTTTCTGTTACAGCCACGTCATATTTTGATGTGTCCAGTCCTTCCACCGTGATATTTGCATTGCCCATTTTTTTAGAGAATTCCACTTCTGCACTTGTCAATCCGGCGGACAGCTTGCGGCTGTAGCCATATGTTGCGCCGTCATATTTTTTGAATTTCACCCCATTGACCATTGCGGGCGCCGGCAACATCTTTGTTACCTTGATATTATCTATACAAATTTGATCTTTCCTATATATGTTTGTTTTGCTAAAAAAGTTTTTTGCAAAAACAAAC
>CATIYX010000422.1 GCA_949739095.1 uncultured Clostridia bacterium
GAAGGAATTATAGCCTTTCACAGCAAATTTAATTGCTGTCATGGTTCCTGCATGAAGACTTTTAAATGACAGCGCTACCACAGGTTTCCCTTCTTTTACTGTAACAGGACAAGTCAAATCTGCTATGTAGGAATTGATATCCACACTCATATGTTGTTCTTTCATGATAGTCGTCTCCCTTTCCCCCAAAAATATTTGATATATTTACTATATCATATAACAAATTTCATGTCAAGTCTTGGTAAAATATTACGAAAAACAGGGTCTCCCATGTTTTTGTTGAGAAACCCTGTTTTTTATTCTTTTTTCTGTTTTACCAGATTTTCACGCGCTGCGCTTCCGGCACAAACATGCCGTCCGTTTCCTGAATGTCATAGGTACGGTAGAATTCATCAAAATTCACGATAACGCGGTTGGAACGGATTTTATTCGCGCTATGGTAATCTATTTTGGAAAGCTGGTCCAGATATTCTCTGCTGGTTGTCATCATCCAGATTTTCGCATTGTTCTTAAAAAATGCGTCATAGTCAGGATTGTCAAGCGCGGAGGCGACTTCCAGTGCACAACTCATACCGCCGATATCTGCAATGTTTTCAGTCAGCGTCAGCGATCCGTTTGTCACGATACCGGGCGCGGATTCCTGTCCGTCATAAAATGTCACGATACGGTCACACAGTTTTTGGAACGCCGCATAATCCTCTTCTGTCCACCAATTCGTTGCATTTCCTTTTTCATCATATTTTGCGCCGCTATTGTCAAAGGCGTGCGTGATTTCATGGGCAATCACCATGCCAATACCGCCGAGATTTGCTTCCTGTTTAGCATTCACATCATAGAACGGCGCCTGCAAAATGCCCGCCGGAAATACGATTTCGTTCGTGCTGGCATTATAGTAGGCATTGACCGTATAGGTCGGAAGTTCCCAGCCGGTTTTATCCACCGGCTTGTTTTGCCGCTCCGCCTGCACTTTGAGACTCTCTCTTGCAATAGAAATGAAATTATCAAAGAAACTGCCGCCTTCCGCCGCACTTTTAATTTCTACATTATCCATAGGCGTGTCCCACGAATCAGGGTACCCGATTTTATAGGTCATCGTTTCCAGTTTTTTCAGCGCCATGGTTTTTGTTGTGTCTGTCATCCAGTCCAGATTTTTGATACGGTTTCTATAGACAGAGATAAACTGCTGCACCATGGTTTCCACATCTTGTTTTGCTTCTTCCGTAAAATAACGCGCCGCATACAGTTCGCCCAAATAGTCGCTCATCCAGCTTTGCACATAAATTGCCGCTTCTTCTTCCAATGTTTTGGAGCCCTCAATCCCGAACGCCGCATTTTGATATTCCTTGGAAAGGTCGTCAAAATCCTGTCCCAAA
>CATIYX010000423.1 GCA_949739095.1 uncultured Clostridia bacterium
GGTCCCGTAAGATAGTTTGGGAGGATTCAAAATTATGTGTTTTTTTAATCAGGCGATGGACAATAAACCGAAGGAAGAATGCGGCGTATTTGGCATTTATGACAAGAGCGGCAAAGATTGCGCACGCACGATTTACTATGCGTTATACGCTTTGCAGCACCGCGGACAGGAAAGCTGCGGCATGGCAGTCAATGACGACAACCATATTTTCTGCCATAAGGATTTGGGACTGGTACCGGATGTGTTCAGTGATTTTGTGATTTCGCAAATCAAAGGAAACATTGGTATTGGTCATGTGCGCTATTCTACAACGGGTGATAATACGCGGGAAAACGCACAGCCACTGGCAAGCAAATATGTGAAAGGAACGCTGACCATCGCGCATAACGGCAATTTGACCAACACGGCGCGGCTGCGGCAGGAATTGCAGGAACAAGGTGCGATTTTTCAGTCCACCAACGACACGGAAGTTGTTGCCTATTTGATTGCCAAGGAACGTTTGACCTCCAAATCCATTGAGGAAGCGGTGGCAAAAGCGGCATTGAAACTGGAAGGTTCCTTTTCTTTGGTCGTTATGAGTCCGCGCAAATTGATTGGATTGCGCGACCCGTTGGGAATTCGTCCGCTATGTTTGGGAAAAGTCGGCGAGGATGTGACAATATTCTCTTCGGAAAGCTGTGCAATGAATGCGATTGGTGCAGAATTTGTGCGGGACATCAAACCGGGCGAGATGGTGGTGGTACGTCCTGACAATACAGAATCCATCCAATATGCAAAATCGGACAAAACAGCGCTTTGCGTGTTTGAACATATTTATTTTGCGCGACCTGACAGCGTGATTGACGGACAGAGCGTATATGAAGCGCGGAAACTTTCAGGGAAACTGCTTGCCAGACAATATCCTGTAGAGGCAGACATTGTTATCGCAGTGCCGGATTCGGGACTGTGCGCAGCAGCGGGGTATGCGGAAGAATCGGGGATTCAATATGATTTGGGATTAATGAAAAACCGCTATATCGGGCGGACGTTCATTCAGCCGTCTCAAGATATGCGCGAGCGCAGTGTGAATATTAAGCTGGGCGCGATGGGCGCTTGTGTGAAAGGAAAACGCGTTGTCATGGTAGATGATTCCATTGTGCGCGGTACGACCATTAAAAATATCGTAACCATGTTGAAGGAAGCGGGCGCAACGGAAGTACATGTACGCATCGCTTCGCCGCTGTTCCTGTGGCCTTGCTACTACGGAACAGATATTCCGGATAGAGATCAACTGGTTGCCTGTCACTATTCTGTGGAGGAAATTCGTGAAAACATTGGTGCAGATTCCTTAGGCTATCTCAAGTTGGAGAGTCTACGTGAGATGGTACCGGATTTGAAAATGGATTTCTGTGACGCTTGCTTCACGGGCAACTATCCCGGCGGCGTTCCGGAGGTATCTGATAAAAATGCGTTTGAACAGAGCATTATGGAACTGTAAGAAAAAGGGAAGGGGCTAAAACAAATGAGCGAGAGTTATAAAGCGGCGGGCGTGGACGTGGAAGCAGGATATGAAGCGGTTCGCCTCATGAAGCAGCATGTAAAAAAGACCATGATTCCCGGCGTAATGACGGAATTAGGGGGCTTTGGCGGCCTGTTTGAGCTGGGACAGGGGTATGAAAATCCGGTGCTGGTTTCAGGAACCGACGGCGTAGGCACTAAATTGAAGCTGGCGTTTTTGCAGGACAAACATGATACTGTAGGACAAGATTGCGTGGCAATGTGCGTCAACGATATTGTATGCAGTGGCGCAAAACCGCTCTTTTTCCTGGACTATATCGCGCTGGGTAAAAACGTGCCGGAAAAAGTAGCAGATATCGTGAAAGGCGTGGCGGACGGTTGCGTACAGGCAGGATGCGCGCTGGTGGGCGGCGAGACAGCAGAAATGCCCGGTTTTTATCCGGAAGATGAATATGACGTGGCAGGTTTTAGCGTCGGTGTGGTAGATAAAAAGAACATCATTGACGGTAAGGCAGTGAAGGTGGGCGATGTA
>CATIYX010000424.1 GCA_949739095.1 uncultured Clostridia bacterium
GCCACCACTCGGGCGACCACCGCCGCTACTGCCGCCAGTAACGGACGATGTTCCTGTTGTAATTGGCTGCTGCGTTCCTGGATCTACCTCCGGCACAGAAGATGCATTATAAATAATCTGTGCAACCGCGCCTCTTGTAACTTGGGATGAAAAACTTTCCACTGAAATGGATTTTGTAATCATCAGTTCATTGGCAACCGCTATGTATCCATTAGGCCACAAATCCATACCATTCGCTTCTGCCCGCGCCTTCGCCCTTAATTCATAGCCGAGCAAACAAGTTACCATCTTCAATGCTTCTTCATAGGTCACCTTGTTCTCCGGACGGAATGACCCATCTTCATATCCCTGAATAACCTTTTTATTAACAGCGAATTTAATATATTTTGCTGCCCAGTGATTCTCACTATCCACATCCTCAAACCCTGTTTTCGCATCACTCTCAATATACTCAATACCGCTGTTCTCCTGCAGGCTCATCAGCATTTTTACAAATTCTGCTCTGGTAATCATTTCATCTGGTTTATAGGTTCCATCGCTATAACCTTCAATTTTTCCCCATTCTTCCAATGCCATGATGGCCGTTCCATATGTAGTTTCTTCCGTTACATCGCTGAACGCATATACCCCAGCCGTTGGAATCAGAGAAACCATCATGCAAACGAACATCACAAAGGTTAAAACTCTCTTTTTCATTTCTCTCTCCTCCTAGTCTCACGTTCTTATCATCTTTTATATGAAACCTTTTTCACCTTTTATCCCTATCGGTTTTATTTTATCATATTCTCGCCTTAAAATCAACAAAAATTCTTCAGATTTCAAATTTCTATTCAATGTGCATTAATTTTTTTTAATTTTTATCATATAATACACAAAAAATCTTAAAATCCTTTATCCAACAGGCTTTCACAGTATTTTAGTCCCTTCGTTTTTCTGCCCGATTCTCATGATTTCTTCCTATATCACCAAACATTTCTAAATACTCTGCACAACATAATTTCTCTTCCGATATCATTTGTATACAGCCTTTCACCTTGCTTGACTTTTTGCGGATTCTATGGTATTCTTGTCGTTAATAATACTCATTCATATTGGGAGGGAATATTACGATGACACTTGACCGACTGCACCCGGGCGGGAGCGGGATAATTGAAACGGTGGGCGGTGAAGGCGCACTGCGTCGGAGGCTGCTGGATATGGGGCTAACGCCTGGAACGTCAATCTGCGTAAGAAAAGTTGCACCAATGGGTGATCCGTTAGAGCTGTTTTTGCGCGGCTATGTTCTGACACTGCGCAAAGATGACGCTGCCAAAATCACATTAAAAGAGGTGGTGCAGTGATGGCTTATCTTTTAGCACTTGCCGGCAATCAGAACTGCGGTAAAACCACACTATTCAATTGTCTGACCGGGAGCAACCAGCATGTTGGAAATTTCCCAGGCGTGACCGTTGAAAAAAAAGAAGGAACCATTTTAAAGCAAAAAGATTTGACGCTGGTAGACCTGCCCGGTATCTATTCTTTATCCCCTTATACTTCCGAAGAAGTGGTCACGCGTGATTTCCTCCTTAAAGAACATCCGCGCGCCATTATTAATATCGTTGACGCAACCAATTTAGAGCGGAATTTATATCTTTCCCTCCAACTCATGGAACTTGGTATTCCCATTGTCATTGCGCTTAACATGATGGATGAAGTGCTTGCCAGTGGAAATGTGGTGGACTATGACAAACTTTCAAAACACTTGGGTGTACCAGTCGTCCCTATCTCTGCTAGTAAAAATGAAGGAATTTCAGAACTGATGCAGCATGTGCGCCAAGTGGTACAATTAAATACGCCGCCGGCAAAACTGGATTTCTGCCGTGGCGCTGTACATCGCGCGATTCATTCCATTTCCCACATCATTGAGGACCACGCCCTGGAAACCGGATACCCTATCCGCTTTGCCGCTACAAAATTGGTAGAAGGCGATGAACCCATGCGTATGGCACTTCGCATTCATGAAACTGACCAGCATATTATTGACCATATTGTTGCCGATATGGAAAAAGAACTAGGAACGGACCGCGAAGCTGCATTGGCGGACATGCGTTATAATTATATTGAAGAAATCTGCAAAACCTGTGTCATCAAACATCAAGAAAGCAGAGAACAAATTCGTTCAGAAAAAATTGACCGCATTTTAACACATAAAATATGGGGAATCCCTCTATTTTTGGGCATTATGCTGCTCGTATTCTGGCTGACGTTTACGGTCATTGGCGCTCCGTTGCAAGATTTACTGGAAAACGTCATTGAAGCAGTTACTGACCTATTATCCCAAGCTCTCGCAGCCACACATGTCAGTCCCTGGTTGCAAGCGTTGCTCACCGACGGTGTTTTTGCAGGCGTTGGCAGTGTTTTGTCTTTTATGCCAATTATTGTTGTGCTGTTTTTCTTCCTGTCTTTGCTTGAGGATAGTGGCTATATGGCACGGGTAGCATTTGTGATGGACAAACTGCTTCGTAAAATTGGGCTCTCTGGTCGTTCTTTTGTACCTATGCTCATTGGCTTCGGCTGCAGCGTACCAGCCATTATGGCGACCCGCACGCTGTCCAGCGAACGAGACCGGAAAATGACGATTATATTAACGCCATTTATGTCATGTAGCGCAAAACTTCCTATCTATGGCATGATTACCATGGCATTTTTCCCGCAGCATGGCGCTCTGGTAATGATAAGTCTTTATATCACCGGAATTGTGGTGGCAATTCTATCAGGGCTGTTGCTGAAAACAACATTATATCGCGGAAATCCCATGCCATTTGTGATGGAACTTCCTGCCTACCGTCTTCCTTCGGCGCGCAGCGTACTACTACACATGTGGGAGAAAGCAAAGGACTTTCTACATAAGGCATTTACAGTAATTTTTCTAGCTACTATTATCATTTGGTTCCTGCAAAGTTATGACTGGACATTTCATATGGTGGAAAACAGTGCTGACAGCATTTTAGCGTCTATTGGTTCACTGATTGCTCCTATTTTTACGCCGCTAGGCTTTCACGACTGGCGTGCTTCCACTGCCCTGATTACCGGTCTGACTGCCAAAGAGACCGTTGTCAGTACCTTAACTGTTTTGAGTGGCGCTTCCGGCAGTGCAGAGCTGAGCAGTATCCTCTCCACTATTTTTACGCCGCTAAGCGCCTTTTCTTTCCTGGCATTTACGATTTTATATATGCCTTGCGTTGCAGCTTTTGCCGCTTCACGTCGTGAACTGGGGTCAATTCGCAGTGCATTAGGTGCTGCTGCCTACCAGACAGGAGCCGCTTATATCGCGGCATTCTTAATTTATCAGATAGGCAGATTATTTCTCTAAGACCGCCTTTTTGATTGCATTGGTTGCCAAAATATGATTTATAAAAAAATGGCATTAATGTACAGTAGACAAACTGTACATTAATGCCATTTTTTACATTTGAGATTCCAAAATATCATCTGCTTTTTAGCTGTTCCACTATCTGTGACACCACCTGCTCAATATGCAGTCCATCACAAGATATTGTAATATCTTGATATGTTTCATAAAGTTTTCTACGTTGCTGTAAAATCTCTGATAAAGTTTCTCCATCTGTTTTAACAATACCGCGTGCTTCAAAATTTTTCACCCGCCGTCCGAGTTCCTCCGACGACACCTCCAGATATACCACCGGTCCAAATTGTTTTAGATGTTGCATAGCATCCGAGCTATAGACTACGCTTCCGCCCGTTGCAACCACCTGACCCGCAAAAGATTCTCTCAGTATATGCCGCCGCTCACAGTCCATAAAATAGGGTACGCCTTTTTGGTCAATGATTTTTTGCAACAGCGCTCCCTCTTTTTGCTGAATTAACAAATCGGTATCTATAAATGGTATTCCTAAAGCCTTCGCTAAAATAACTCCTACTGTGCTTTTCCCAGCGCCCGGCATACCCACTAAAATCACTGATTGCCTCAAGCCGCTCCCTCCACTCCGTCAGCTACACGAATCGCTTCAAACGTAAACCCATAATTTTTTAAATATTCTATGCATTCTGGCAGCGCCTCTACCGTTAATGTTTTTGCGGCAGTATCATGCATAAGCACAACCGCATCTTCATGCTTAATGGTGGTTTCCTGAAACATCGTCATGATGTGCTCATGGGTATATGCTTTTCCGTCCGCATCGCCATTGAGGGAATTCCAATCTGCAAAAGAATATCCCATTTCAGATAACATTTGTCTGTATGGCGCTTTGGATTGTTCAAATGACCCACCTGGAAACCGAAATAGTTTCTGTACGTTCTCTTGCCCAATTATGCTGCCAATCAACTCTGTTGTCTTTTCCACTTCTTCTTTGAAATTTTCCGCACAAGAATACATATATCCATAGTTATGGTTATAGCTATGATTTCCAATCGCGTGCCCTTCCTCAAAAATCCGTTTTATCAATTCCGGATGGCATTCCGCATTTTTTCCCATTACAAAAAAAGTTGCTTTAACATCATATTGTTTCAAAATATCAAGAATTTTTTCTGTATTTTCACTTGGTCCATCATCAAATGTCAAAAATGCTTTTCGCTCCCCATCTTTTATGATAAGACGGTCTGTAATATCCGCGTCCGCTTTTCCTGGTGTTTGTACATCCAGCGGCGTTGGCGTATAGGTCGGTGCTGGTGTCACTTCCGGCATCGGCTCCTGCGTTTGTTCCGGTGAATTTGCTACCACTGCCGCATCTATTGTGCCGCTCCCGTTAGCTGCAGTGGATACAGCTCTATTTTTATAATGCAACACTGCCCATGTTGTTGCAATGGCGACAACAATTACAACTGCCACTATGAGTCCAATCCATGTTTTTTTCCCAAATCTCATAAAGTTAAAATCTCCTCCCGAATCATATTTCACTTCATCTTGCGATATGTATTATAACACACACATCTATCAAAACTCAATAGTTATACGCAAATTGTAACTATTTTTGCCGACTTGTAAAAAAGTTTGTCTATTTATTCCACATTTTGTCGCATTTTACAGAATCCACATATCTTTTATATGTATGAATGACTATCAGTCAATATGTCAACATGAAATTAAAAAGGAAGGATGATGTTCTTATGAAAAAAATGCTTTTTGCTCTGCTCTTTTGCGTTTTATTATGCTGCGGCTGCAGTCCACAACAAATACAGCAGAATCCCTCTAGTCCTCAGGATTCTGCTCCTCCACAAACCCCTGTGCCGACTTTAATGCCGCCGCAACCAGCCATCAATATTGCCAGTCTGGATAACAAAACATATGGCTGGGGGTTAAAAAAAGTGAAAAACGCCGCTCCCGAAGTCCCAAGCAGTATTATGACAACTTTAAAACAGTTTGATGCCTACTATTTGGGAGATACTACCTCGAAAGTGTTGTATCTCACATTTGATGAGGGGTATGAAAACGGATATACCAGTAAAATTTTGGATGTATTGCGCGATAATCAAGTGCCTGCTTGTTTCTTTATTACAGGTCCCTATCTAAAGACAGAACAGGCATTGGTCCGCCGTATGGCTGCCGAAGGACATGACGTTGGAAATCATACAGTCAACCATCCCAGTATGCCTTCTGTTTCCGACAATGCAAAACTAAAGCAGGAAATGACGCAGTTAAGCGAGGACTATTATAATCTGACCGGTCAAACCATGCTGTTTATGCGTCCGCCCAAAGGTGAATATAGCGAACGCACATTAGCATTGACGCGGGAACTTGGTATGAAAACCATCTTTTGGAGTTTTGCTTACAAAGATTGGGATACCAATTTCCAACGCGGCAGCGACTTTGCCTACAGGGAAGTTATGGACTATATCCATAACGGCTGTATTCTGTTATTACATGCCGTATCCAAAGACAATACCGAGGCTTTGGACCGCATTATCAAGGATGCCCAGGCACAAGGCTATACCTTCCAATCTCTGCGTAATTTACCATAATTCTGTTCTTTCCTCCAAAAAGCAGTTGCAAAGTATGCCATACAATGCTATAATAGATATTACGATCATTTTTATAAAATGGTATTTATGTATCAAAAAGCGTTTATTCTGCCGAAAATTTTTATCAGCTGCCATCTAAATGGCACTCGTCTTTGCAACAGAATAATGCATACATTTGTGATTAAAATAATATTGGGAGTAATCCTGCTTGTTGTTCTATATAAACAACAAGCGACACTCCCTTCTTCAATTTTGGTTGGAGAAAAAAGAAAGGTGGAACAGAATGGGTAAACTATTTGGAACGGACGGTGTCCGCGGAATTGCGAATAAAGAATTAACACCGGAACTTGCTTTTTCTGTAGGGAAATATGGCGCATATGTTTTGACAAAACACACCAGTCATCGTCCTCGTATTCTGATTGGAACCGATACACGCATCTCCTGCGATATGTTGGAGTGTGCATTAACTGCCGGAATCCTGTCTGTTGGAGCGGAGGCTATTGCACTCGGCGTTATTCCAACACCTGCGGTTGCCTATTTAACCAAATTTTATAATGCAGACGCCGGTGTTGTGATTTCCGCATCCCATAACTCTGTTGAATTCAATGGTATTAAATTTTTCAATAGCGAAGGTTTTAAATTAAATGATAACATAGAAGCTGAAATTGAAGACTATATTTTAAAACCTGATAAAGATATTGAACAATTACCTGTCGGTACCGATATTGGTACGCTTACACACATATATACAGCGGAAAATGATTATATTCAGTTTGCGAAAAAATCATCAGATATTGGTGACTTGACAGGGTTAACCGTTGCTATAGACTGTGCAAACGGCGCCTCGTCTAAGGTCGCTCCGCAAGCGCTGCGGGAGCTTGGTGCGGAAGTACATGTCATTCATGCTCAGCCGGATGGCACCAACATCAATTTGAATTGTGGTTCAACGCATCTGCGTGCCCTTCGGGAATTTATGGCAGAACTTCGTATTAAAGGCACACCTGCAGACATTGGACTGGCATTTGATGGCGATGCCGACCGGCTGCTTGTTATTGACGAACAAGGAAACGATATCAATGGTGATGTTGTTATGGGTATTCTTGCCATCCATTATAAGAAAAAGGGATTATTAAAGCATAATACCGTGGTCGCCACTGTCATGAGTAATCTGGGACTGACACTTTCTCTGCGCAAACATGATATTCAGGTGATTCAAACCCATGTTGGTGACCGCTATGTGCTAGAAAAAATGCTCTCTGGCGACTATGTGATTGGCGGCGAGCAATCCGGACATATTATCTGTCTTAACCGTAACACTACAGGAGACGGACTGGTTAGTGCAATTGGTCTGCTATCCATATTAAAAGAAAGCCGCCAGCCAATGAGTGAATTGGCTTCTTGTGTAGAAATTCTTCCACAGGTGCTTGTCAACGCAACGGTTGCAAATGAAAACAAAGCAAAAATTCGGCAAAATGAGGATATCATAGCGCACATCAATGCGCTGGAAGCAAAATATAATGATAACGGACGCGTACTTATTCGCCCTTCTGGTACAGAGCCATTGGTTCGCATTATGATTGAAGGTCAAAATCCATCTCAAATGCAGATAGATGCCGATATGTTAGCAAAAGTCATTTCAGACCGCCTGGGGTGATAATATCATTGTTATAAAAGATTCCCATATGCTTAAAAACTACCAATATAGCATTCTTAATAAAACGGCATAGCTAAAACTATGCCGTTTGGTGGTAATAATGACAATGACTGTCTCTTTAATTATGCATATTTATTTGTTGTTCATTTATTAAAGGATACGAAACAGGAATGCTTGCATCTAAATCCTCATGATACAGATTAACTCCGTTAATCTGGCTGTTTTCATATGTTTTGTAATAATAAATCCCCTTATCTGTATTACAGCATGAGCTGTAAAGAGTAGTCTCATATTTTCCTTCGCCAAGATGTACACATCCTTTTTGTTGTTCGACTGATCCCAATATGTGAAAAAATTGGCTGATGCTTTCATTTTCAGAATTTCCCGAAATTGAATTAAATTTTGTAAAAGTTGCTTTTATAAAACGAGACGCGGACGATAAATCTCCCGGCAGTCCAATGCCCCCCATACCTCGGCTGTAGGCACATAAATCCAGTTTGTCAGAAAAATGGTTTTTAGGTTCGTCTTTTGAAATGCTCATATAATTATTCAGATTCAACATTTGAAAATCAAATGGCGGATTGTTTGTTAATACTCCAATTTTGTTATCATAAATTTTTAATCCATCTTTTACGCATTCCACGGTCACAGCACTGTCTCTGTCCGCTATAATCCAGTGTAGCGGATGGCATGGAAGCTGTTCGCTGAAATTTATTTTGTCAAGACTTATACGCTCCAAAAGTCTCTTTGCTTCATTAATTGAGGCGCACTGCCCAAGTATCCACGGAATGAATTCAAACGTAGCTATATTGTCTTTCCCCTGAACATATGAATGATATACCGCGTTGCCAGGAAAGTTCAATCCTGCCATACTCAAGCCCTTTTCATTCGAAGCGTCATAATAAAGCGGATAACCGTCCGATACAAAAGCTATGCCTATCATGGCGTAATGATTCTTTAAAGTTCCAGCTTTCCTAAATTGAAACGGATAATTCCTTGGAGTAACTGTAACCGTTTCACAATATGAATACTCCAAATCAAAATTTCTTCCAAAATAATGGTCTTTTGTTTTATACGTTATTGCTGTACACATAACATTCCTCCTAAATTTTAATGCATTCGTTTCTCTTTATCGTTTTCCACATATTACTATTTATTCGCAATTACTCCATATTATATACACATATATATCAATCTCAATATTTATTATGATTAAATAAACTTTTTGCATTTATGAATTTCTACTCTAAAAAGAATCTCTGAGTAATACCCCTTACTATCATTAAAACAAAATCTATTGTTTCGATATACTCTAAAATATTTTATCTACTACCAGTACAACCGATAGTTTTCTACTGCGAAAAGTGCCAATAAATAAAGAAAACACCCACCGATAATAATGCCGATGAGCGTTTCTTATTTTACATATTCTTCCAGAATATGTTTCCTATCATAAATTATCCGTTTACTTTTGTTACAATACCAGATCCAACGTTTCTACCATCCTCACGCTATTTGAATAACATCTTTTGTGATATTTTTTCTATACTTTTTATTACTGCTTATTTTTATTTACATGACTCCTTGGCACCAAGCGCTTTTCTCTTTCATTTGGTGGCAGCACCATGTCTAAGTAATTATCAAGTAAAAAACCATTTCTCATTATTCCCACGAAGTGATAAATTTAAATTTGTCAGTATTTTTCATAATTCTCAAAATATAATCTCATGAAAAGTATTCTATTCTGCTGCCTGTTATTCGCCACGATAAATGAGCCATCCTCAAACATTTCGCTGCTTTCTGAAACTACATGTATATCCCCTTCTATATTTTCTAAGCCTCCACCACTTTTGATAACTTCCATAATAGTGTATAATCCATTACTTTAGAACAAATACCCTGTCTTTGTGAATTTACTGGACAGCCATAAGTGTCATACATTATCTCCAATTCCATCACCATTCCAGCAAAATCTTTTTATTTTCTCATTATCTTTCTCCCTTTTCGGAAAAACGTTTCCACTGCTCTTTTCTTAGATTTCAGCAAATACTTAACAAATTGAATATTTGCTATTTGGAAAATATACATTCAAGAATCTGAGGTAATATCTCACTTCTAACAAATTTACGATATTCCTTTTCTTGTTGATTATTGCGGTCAGCCATTAACGATTTGTTAATAGTAGCATTATCCGATACATGCAATAATGCCGCAATAGGTATATTCATCATTTTTGCAGCTTTAAACGCAACTGCACTTTCCATATCTATGCTGTTATATCCCATTTCAATAATGCTTTCTAGATGATTATATTGAGCCACTATTGTATCAACACAAAAAGTCTTCCCCAAATACCATTTAACACCATTTGTATCACAAATTCTTTTTGTTTCACTTATAAGAAGTTTGAATAAATCATTGTCTGGATACTGTTTATCTCCAAAAATATCATGAAATAAATTATTTGACAGATATCTGCTCGCACCATCTCCTGAAGCAGAATATTCCGGTATAATAATATCTCCTATATTCATTTCAGAAGACAGCGCGCCAACCGAACTCACAAATAAAATTTTCCTGCATTTTGTTAAGCCTAAA
>CATIYX010000425.1 GCA_949739095.1 uncultured Clostridia bacterium
ATTCATGGTTTTGACATCGCTGGTTGTAATGTGCGGCGTACAGAAAGGCGTGGAAAAAGCAAGCCGTATTATGATGCCGGTTTTGGTGGTATTGGCAATAGTGATTGTGATTTTTGTCTTAACTATGCCGAGCGCGTGGGAAGGCGTGAAATACTACATCACACCGAGTTTCAGCGATTTTTCTGTGAAAACTATTTTAGCGGCAATGGGACAACTGTTCTATTCTATGTCGTTGGCAATGGGGATTATGATTACCTATGGTTCCTACATGAAAAAAGAAGACAATTTGGAGAAATCGGTTGGGCAGATTGAAATTTTTGACACTGGAATTGCGCTGCTGGCAGGGTTGATGATTGTTCCGGCAGTATTTGTGTTTTCCGGTGGGGATAAAGAGGCATTAAGTGCCGGTCCGGGACTCATGTTTATCACATTGCCGAAAGTGTTTGATGCAATGCCGTTCGGACATTTTGTCGGCGGAATTTTCTTCCTGCTCGTGCTGTTTGCGGCACTGACCAGCGCCATTTCGTTGATGGAAACCATTGTGTCCATTTTGCAGGATAAACTGCATTGGGAGCGTGTTACAACATGTCTTGTGGTGTTGGCCGGAGGTTTTCTGATTGGTCTGCTGTCTGCTTTGGGATATAGTGTTTGGGATAATGTGAAGATTTTGGGAATGCAGATGCTGGACTTCTTCGATTTTATCAGTAACAGTATACTCATGCCGATTGTGGCGTTGTTCACCAGTATTTTTGTGGGCTGGATTCTCAAAACAAAAGTGATATCGGACGAAGTGAAAATTTCATCCAAATTCCATCGGGAGAAGTTATTCCATGTTGTGATTCGGTATGTTGCGCCGGTGTTTCTGATTGCGATTTTGGTCAGCTCCGTACTCAGCGCATTTGGTTGGATTAAAATTTAACAGAAAATAGTATGAATACAATCAAAAAGTGCGGATTCTAATGCAAGAATCCGCACTTTTTGATTGTATTAAGAGAGCGTTTTTTTATCCATGTTTCTATTCTTCATAGGGAATACCAAAGTGCATGTAAGCGGGACGAGTCACTACGCGTCCGCGCGGTGTACGTGCCAAAAAACCGAGCTGCAGCAGATAGGGTTCATAGACATCCTCAATGGTGTTGCTTTCTTCACCAATAGTCGCTGCCAGCGTATCTAGACCGACAGGACCGCCGGAAAAATTCTGGATGATGGACAATACCATGCGGCAGTCAATGGAATCCAGTCCCAGATCGTCAATTTCCATCATGTTTAGCGCGGCACTTGCCACCTCGCGGGAAATTACGCCTTGCGCTTTAATTTGCGCATAGTCCCGCACGCGTTTGAGCAGACGGTTGGCAATACGCGGTGTTCCGCGAGAACGGCGTGCAATCTCTGCCGCACCGCTTGGGTCGATTGCTGCACCCAGAATACCCGCTGAACGGTTGACAATCTGCATAAGCTCCTCAGGCGAATATAACTCCAGACGAGAAATCACGCCAAAACGGTCACGCAGCGGCGCACTGAGCAGTCCTGCACGGGTGGTCGCACCAATCAGCGTGAATGGTTGCAAATCCAGACGAACAGAACGTGCGCTGGGACCTTTCCCAATGATGATGTCCAGTGCGAAATCCTCCATAGCGCTGTAGAGAATCTCCTCCACGGTGCGGGAAAGACGGTGTATTTCGTCAATAAACAGAATATCGCCTGGCGTGAGATTGGTCAATATGGCTGCCAAGTCGCCCGCTTTTTCAATGGCGGGTCCGGAGGTGATACGGATATTGACGTCCATTTCGTTGGCAATAATACCTGCCAGCGTTGTTTTTCCAAGACCCGGCGGACCATAGAGTAAAACATGGTCCAGTGATTCGCCCCGTTGTTTGGCGGCTTGTATGTAAATTGACATTGTTTCCTTTGCCTTTTGCTGTCCCACATAATCTTCTATCCGTTTGGGACGCAAGCCCAGTTCAATATCGGCGTCTTCGTTCACAAAAGAACCGGAGACGGAACGTATATCTTCCATAGAA
>CATIYX010000426.1 GCA_949739095.1 uncultured Clostridia bacterium
TAACATATTGCCGTTGTTGTAGGAATACGTTGTCACCAATGCGCCTGTGGTTTTGTTGACAATGTTTCCGTTTTCGTCATAGCCATAGGTGGTGGTGTCCCCGCCGATGGTGACGTTTGTGAGCTGGTTCAGCTTGTCGTAGGTATAAGTGGCATTCATTTGCCGGATACCGTCTATGGTGAGTTTGAACGTCAGACGGTTGCCGTTTTCATCGTATGTATATTCCTTGACGGCACCTGTTACATCTATTTCTTTTAGATAAAGTTGTAAAATGTTTGCATTATCTATAAAAATTTTTGAGGAACCTATAAACCTTAGAGACCATTTACATTGATCTCAAAATACGAGATAATGTAATTAGATAGCGCGGTATCGTTCTCTCCTTGAGTTTTAAGACTCTTACTTAAAAGACTGACACCTCTATCTGATTGGCAGGTCACAAATAATTATGTAATAGAACTTATATTGCAAAAGTCATAAGTTCTATTACATATATTTTTAAATCGTCTTAATCATTTGGATCCCACAACGTCCGTTCGTCGTACTCATTTTTAATAACATAATTTTTATCATACTTTAAATATGCAATATTCATACTATTTGCGTAAAATGTAACATCAATAAATATACAAAATATAAGCAGCAATGAATGCTCCATGTTACTATTTTCATCATATTTTATGTTATAAGTATTCATTTCAAGAACCGTTTCATCTTCTTTTCTATATAAAGCAACCTGTATATCATTTCGCATAAGAGAAACATAATTTTTATTATGCTGACATAATTCATATTTATCTTCATTAATAGTAAAATGAAATACTGGTTTAAACGGAACTTTTTTTGATCTTCCAGAATAATTACCATTCACATAATATTTGAATGGTGTAAATGTTTCTAAATTAAGAATTGGAAAACTATTAATCAGTTTTAAGAGCCATGACGTTTGCTTTAATTCAAAAAGATCATTATTGTATATTATGGATATCTTTCTAGGAATAAATCCAAATGTATAGTTGGCTGTTCCTATTATTAATTCAGTCGTGCTT
Organism: uncultured Clostridia bacterium; assembly: GCA_949739095.1. Lineage (GTDB taxonomy): Bacteria > Bacillota > Clostridia > RUG12999 > RUG12999 > JAAWTG01. Next base: position 1,050 of record CATIYX010000426.1, read on the forward strand.
AGTTGATATACATACTTTTTTAATTTTAGTTCTCTTATAATTTTTAGATTCATTCAAACACCTACTCAATTCCTAACGTAACATTAGCGCCTACCAATGCCGTAATACCAATTTTTAGTTTTCCATCTTTATAGTAAGTTTTAAATCCTATACCAAACAATTCTCCTTCAGCTCCAATATAAATCGACTTACTTGTAAAAGGTATCGGTATTTTGAAACCTCCTCCAGCAGAAATAAGACGCGCACCAGCTTGGGCACCTATATAATTAACAGTAAAACCAGCTGCTGCATCTGCATTTACAGCATCAATTTCCCAACTGCCATATTTGTACTCTCCGCCAATTTTTGCAATTCCCGCCTCTATTGATCCTAATGCTAAACCATTTTCTATTGTTGGTCCATTTGCAAGAGTAAATACTCCTCTTCCATATGATTCAGGTGTTCCAGTATAACCTCCAGACTCATATGCATTATCAATTTTTAGTCCCATGTGCTCCCATGTAGTTTTTCCAACTACACCTCTATATTCTCCAAAGTTCCATAGTCCTTTGTCGTTTTTATATTTATTAACTGCTGCTTGAGTTTTAGGTCCAAAATATCCCCAACCTTGATTATCTGACATATCTAAATATCCCAATGCAACTAATCTCCTCTGCAGTTTAACCACATCAGGATTATAATTTTGATTATATGACAACTTCGTATTTTTACCAAACAATCCCGTCGGATCGACAAACATGACTGGATTATTCCCGCAATACGCATACCAGTTTGTGCCATCCTTTATAGGGTCTTCGCTGGTGAAGCGTCCGGCATTCGGGTCGTAATATCTTGCACGGAGGTAGATGTTGCCGGTTTCTTCATCCGTGTATTCTCCTGCATAGCCGAACGGATTATCAAATACAGTAGCCGTTTGGTATATTTCATATCCATAGGCA
>CATIYX010000427.1 GCA_949739095.1 uncultured Clostridia bacterium
CAGCCTCCACATCATCATCCTTCCGCTGTGCCAAAAGCATCTCCGACAGCGGCTCCAACCCTTTTTCCTTTGCCATCATCGCACGCGTACGGCGTTTGGGCTTATAGGGGCGGTAAATATCTTCGATTTCCTGCAATGTTTTCGCCTGTGTCAACTTTGTATGCAGTTCATCCGTCATTTTATCCTGTTCGGTAATCAGCCGGATAACGTCCTCCCGCCGCTGCTCTAAATTCCTCAAATATTCCAGACGGTCATACAGCTTACGCAAAACCGTGTCGTCCAAACTGCCTGTCGCTTCTTTTCGATAGCGTGCAATGAACGGAATGGTGTTGCCATCGTCAATCAATTCCACCGCTGCGCGCACCTGTCCTTCCCGTATACCCAGCTCTTCTGCCAATTGTTTTATCATATCCATTGTATTCCGCTCCTTATTTTAATTCCAATATCGTCACACCGCTATCGCCTTCTCCATAGTTGCCCAAACGATAGCTTTTCACAAACTTGTTGCGGCGCAGATATTCATGAATGCCCGCCCGCAGTGCACCTGTACCTTTTCCATGAATGATGGAAACCATATGCAGCGACGCCAAAACAGCATCATCAATAAATTTATCAATTTGAAGCGTTGCTTCATCCACAGTCTGTCCGCGCACATCCACTTCCGCACCCACTTTCATGGTTTTTCCAATACTGCGTGTAGTAGAAGCTTTTTTCCCCGCTGACTTATCCGCCTTACGCCGTACCGCCTCTAGGTCGCTGAGCTTTGCGTCCACTTTCATCATCCCTACCTGAACTTTGCATATGCCTTTGCTGTTTGGCAGCGTCAGCACTTCACCTTCCTCTTGCAATGACAACACCCGTACCGGCATACCCAGCGTTACATCGCCGGATTTTAATGTCATATGCGTTTTTTTCTTTACCACTGCTTCACCGGAAACCGCGTCCTCTTTATCACGCACATCTTGCCGCAGTTGTTCCAACTTGCGCAACGCTTCTTTTTCCTGCACCTGCGCAGACAATTGATGTGCTTCTTTGAGAATTTGTTTCATTTCCTGTTTCGCTTGTGCTACCAGTTCTTTTGCTTCCACGCGCGCTTTTTCCATCAACTTTTCACGTTTTTCCTGTACATTATCCTTTTGACTACGCGCCTCCGCCAATTCCCGCTTCGCTTGTTCCATCAGCTTTTGCGCTTCATAAAGTTGTTCCTCTGCTTTTACCCGTTTGAGCTCCAGTTCTCCTACCACGTCCTCAAACCGAACATTTTCACTGCTGAGACGTTGCGCCGCCAATGAAATGATATCCTCCCGCAACCCTAACCGTTTAGAAATTGCA
>CATIYX010000428.1 GCA_949739095.1 uncultured Clostridia bacterium
CCAAAATATAACTGTTGCCGGACTGTTTGTAACATGATACAATAAATTCATAAGCAAGAGAACAATCACAGGTAAGGGAGGAAAAACGTTATGAAGAAAAAGGAGGATGTAGTTATGAAAAAATTTAAAAAAGCAATCGCGTGGACGGCTGCAGCAGCAATGTTGTTTGGTCTGGTAGGCTGCGGACAAGGGCAGACGACCGTCACAGATGAAGGAAGCGGCGAAATGCCAAAAACACTCAGCATTTTTTGCAGTATGGGGAATTATACAATCAAAGCGGGTGCAAAAGACAACAATGATATGTTGCCGTTCCAGCTTATGGAAGAAATGACAGGCTGTCATGTGGAATGGACGCATCCGGCAGCAAACGCAGCAGAGGAAAAATTTAATCTACTTATCGCCTCAGGGAATCTGCCGGACATGATTGTGTATAATTGGAGCGGAGTTGCGGGCGGTGCGGCAATGTATGCAAATGATGACGTGATTATTCCGCTGGCTGCGTTGATAGAAAAATATATGCCGAATTTGAAAACATATAATGAAGAACATCCGGATGTGAAAAAACAATATATGGATGACAACGGCGAAATTTATTACATACCGTTTATTCGTAAAGATAAAGAATTGAAGGTCTTCCAGGGACCACAGATTCGGCAGGATTGGCTGGAGAAACTGGGGCTGGAAATGCCGACAACACCTGATGAACTCTACGAGGTGTTAAAAGCGTTTAAAACAGGCGATCCCAATGGCAACGGCATAGCGGATGAAATTCCGATGTCGGGCGTGAAATTTGAGGAAACTGCACAAGCGGTTGACCATTTGCTTTGGGGCTTTGGTACAACAAATGATTTTTATGTGAAAGATGGGAAAGTGGCATACGGCGTTTTAGAAGATGAGTTTGAGGAAGGACTCGGATTTATTACAAAGCTCTACAGTGAAGGGCTGATTGATGTGGATTATTTGCTGAATGAACGTGACAAAATGGATAACAAGGTCATGAACGACAAAGTTGGTTTTGTCTATTCCCTGCAACCCGGTAATTATTATAACAACATGAATGATGGAACCAGAAAAGTTGTGGGTACGCCGCATTTTGCAAAGACGCCGGAGATGAACAATGTTTATGATGCAAGCTATACCCAAGATGCAACCAGTACTTCCATTGCGGTAACCACAGCAAACAAAAATCCTGCCGGAAGTTTGAAATGGCTGGATAATTTCTATGGCGGCAAAGGTGTAGAATATATGAACTTTGGAGAAGAAGGCGTAAGCTTTAATTGGGAGGACGATTATCCGAAGCTGTCGGATGAATATATTTTCCACAATCCAAACGGAAAATCGCAGCAGGAAATGTGCGGATTGGCACTGGGTGCTTATCAGTCAAATTTCCCGACCTTACAAGACTGGAGATATTATGAACAGATATTGACCTTATGGGGTAAAGAGTCCATTGAAATATGGAGTGACAGTGCAAAAACAGATGGTATTTTGCCATCGCTGAATTTCACAGCAGAGGAAAATGAGGAAATCGCGCAAAAGATGTCGCAAATTAAAACTTATGTCAGCGAACAACTGAACAAAATCGTTATCGGCAACAGTAATATTTCCGAACTTGTGGCTATTCGCAGTAAAATTCAGTCTATGGGTATTGAGGATGTTTTAGAAATCTATAACCGCGCACTCGAGCGTTATAACAAGAGATAGGAGTGGAATAAATTGATAGCAAAGGTACAGAAAAACGCCGCTGCTACGATAAACAAGCAAAGCACGTGGTCGAGAATTCTGAAATATAAACACATCTATATTATTTTACTACCAACGATTTTATTTTACCTGATATTCCGCTATCTGCCTATGTTCGGTAATGTGATTGCATTCCAAAAATTTTCCATCACCAAAGGAATTTTGGGCAGC
>CATIYX010000429.1 GCA_949739095.1 uncultured Clostridia bacterium
GCACAAAGTCTCCCCCTCTTACTTTTCTTGGGAGATATAGTCTCCACTCTTTGCCCCCTGCCACGTTCACTCGCGCGGTGCGTCTCGCCTCCATTCCAACGCCTCCAATTAGCTTCCCTTGCCTAAAGGGAGGGGGACCAAACGAAGTTTGGTGGAGGGATAGGCGTGACACTCCGAACGGCGAGAGGTGTAAAAACCGCGGCGCACGCGTGCCCCAGAGGGTATGTCCGCGGTTTTTACATATTAGAAAGTCCGGCTGCGGCTGCTGTTTCCGGTTTCCTATTCTTCTTTTTCGCTTCTTGCACTTTCCCACAGTTCTGCACGCGCTATCTCTTCTCTGATGATATCCTTCATGTCGTCCAAGACATGCGCGGTTCCCTTCTGTTCCCAAACAGTTGCCAAACCTTCTGCATACAGTCTTGATATTACTCTGTCCATAACGACATCGTAATCTACCGTATGAAGCAAAATAGGAACTAAATATTCAAAACTGTGTTTATCCAATAGGTTTATCACTTCAATACATTCCTCCGGCGTTGTACATTGTTCCATGTTGACAATTCGATTCACTATTTTCGGGTATTGCGCTATCCATTTCATCATTCTGATTGCCTCTTGCTGCCGCATTTCCTTTTCCATTACTTTTCCCTCCATCATTAGAAAATTTGAATTTCTTATCATACCAGCCGATAGTCCTCATCACTTTTTCAAAATAAAACTTCCCTCCTCCCATATTTGTTATCCATGCGTTACACATCCTTTCTTGTTTTGAGTTTATTTTGTACCCACAAAAGCATGTATAAAACCTACTTTAAGTGAATTATAATTTTATTTTAGCGAAATTTTCGCTAAAAGTCAATAGCGAATTTCTCGCTATGGTATAATTTGTTTGAGGTGAATCAATATGTATCAACGAATTAGGGATTTACGTGAAGACAAAAATATGACACAAACACAAATGAGCGAAATTTTAAATTGCAGTCAAAGGATATATAGTAACTACGAATGTGGCGATGTTGACATTCCAACCAATATTCTCATAAAACTTGCAGATTTCCATGGCGTGAGTGTAGACTATCTGCTTGGCAGGACAAACAAAATACATGAATAAAAAAAGCCTTCCCGCCCGCAGGCGGGCCGTTTGTGGGGTCTGGGGCGAATCGGAACGCCCCAGCGTTTTTGGTACTTTTTGGCGTCAAAAAGTACATATCAGTCACGCAAGTGACTGGTATAACCCCCACGAGGTGAAACGTGCCTTTGCTCCAAAAAGTACAATCCGGTCGCGGCAGCGACAAGGATAACCGCGCTTCTGCTGACGGCAGCAGCACATCTTCTGACAAGAAGCAAGCCACGCAGGGTATACCCCCCTTCCGGCAGGAACAGAAACGCCCCTTGTCCCACTCTGCCTAATATCCCGCGGCGTTTCATTCTAATTCTGTCACATTTGCCTATTGACACTAACCCGGAAAAAAACTATAATATAAAAATAAAAAACTCCTGTTTGGAGATTTTTTTATTCACTTTTATTTAGAACAATATCTAAATACATATTTGGGATTGGATATGTCCATTATTTAGACAAACTTCTAAATATTAACTGGCAGGAAACCACAGTAGATGGTTCCTGCCGCCTAACTACGATACGATTGGGAGGAGCGTCATGCATTGTGTATTCAAAGCGTTGGCGGATCCAACGCGCAGAGAAATTCTGGCGCTGCTGAGTGAAGGGGACTTGGCAGCAGGCGAAATCGCGGCGCATTTCAACATGTCGTGGCCCAGCATCTCTCACCATTTGTCTATTTTGAAACAGGCGGAACTGATTGCCTGTATTCGTGA
>CATIYX010000430.1 GCA_949739095.1 uncultured Clostridia bacterium
AAAATTATATCAAATTGCTTCGCAATTGTGATATAATATATGCAAAGCATATATTATATGAATGAATCAATAATTATTTTAGGCATGGGTACGACATACTCATGCATATAGATTGAGATACTATATTGTCCATGCGTTGCGAAAATTGACGATTTTTGAGAAACAGAAAAACGGAAAAAGGAGCGGGAACAATGCCAGTTGAAACCATTGTGTTTATCAGTATCTGCCTGCTAACAGGAATTTGCACATTTATTGTAGCGCGTCCGGCAAAACAGGAGAAAACGCCGGTTCAAAAGAAACGTACAGAGGAAGTGCCACGAATGCTGGCAGATGGCGGCGGAAATTTGACATGTGAATATAAAAATCAAATGATAGAAGTGGACCAAAGCGTTTGCACTTATCTGGCGGAAGTGCGGCTGCTGCACGCCGGACGTGGAGAGGACGCCTATACGGCATTGCGACAGGTCAATACGTATAATACCCGTCCGCCGGCGGGAAAGGAATATTTGATGGCAATGTTGGAGGTAATTGTGAAAAGCGTACGAGGTGGTTCGGGACCGGTCAGCATTTCGCCGTTTGATGTGGAATGCGAGAGACAAAACGGACAGCGTTATGAACGGAAAAACATCATTACACCAAATCCGCCTTTGCGCGGCACCTTGCAGCCCGGCATGATGTTGGCAGGTTGGGTTGCATTTGAGATAGACCAAAATGACCCCTGTCCGCAAATCGTATTCGGACAGGATTTTGAAGGCAATGGCGGTGCACGGTTTTCGATGGTTTCGGCTCCGGAAAAAGTGCAGCTATAGAAAAAGGAAAGTTGAAGCATTTCTTGAAGGATTGAGAATATAAAAGGATAGCAAAGGAATTTTAGAAAATGTGAGGTGGGGGTTGTCAGAAAGGGTGTCATTAGATGAGTGTGTATCATAAAAAGGAAGTTGGACGGCGCATCCGAAGTCTGCGTGAAGAAAAGGGCTGGACCAGAAGCAATCTGGCGGAGCAGTTGGATATATCCGACCGATATAGCAGTAGCATTGAATTGGGACAAAAGGGATTGTCGATTAAAACCTTATCAAGAGTAAGTGAAATTCTGGATGCTACAACAGATTATATACTCACCGGAATTGACATGCGCAGGGACCGGCCGAAGGTCTTTGACAAAGCGATGTATTGGCTGGACCGCTGCCCGCCGGAAAAACTTCCATATCTGGAAGAGATTGTGTTGGAATATCTACTTTCTTTGGACGAGACTCAGACCATACGAGTTAGGCGTAAAAAGAAGATGGGAAGCCGGAGAATTGTGGAACTGGGAAACGAACTGAAAGCATGAAATAAAGCAGGGAGGAAGCGGCACTATGCCGCTTCTTTTTGCGGATAAGGAGAAAAAATATTCTTTAAGGTACGCGTACACAGAAATATTTGTTGTCTTGGTATTTTTAGCAGAGCAAGGGGAAAATTAGCTTTTGATACAGTGTGAGTTGACTACGGTAATATATATTTTAGCGAGTGTGTAGGACATTTTGGTGTGTTTTTCACATATGGCGCCACTCTTTTACAGGGATAGATGAGAATTACAGTAGGAAAAATAGAAAAGCGGTGCAGCAGAGAATACCAACGCGGGACAACAGGTTTGAAACTGGGAGGAAGGAACAATGGCAGAAGAATCACAGGGCATTTATATACACATTCCATTTTGCCGCGCAAAATGCGGTTATTGTGACTTCAATTCCTATGCGGGAATGGAGGAACAAATGGCGCCTTATGCCGCGGCGGTTTGTGCAGAACTGCGGCAATATAGCGGCAGGGCGGATACCATTTATTTTGGCGGCGGTACGCCGACACTGTTGCCGCTGTCGGAACTGGAACGGATATTAAACGCGCTGGCAGTACAGTTTCAGGTTGCGCCTGACGCGGAAATCACGCTGGAGGCGAATCCGGCAACATTTGACCGTACGCGGGCTGCTGCCTACCGGTCTATGGGGTTTAATCGCATGAGTATTGGCGTTCAGAGCTTTTCAGATACGCTGTTGCGTAGTCTGGGGAGGCTGCATGACGGCGCACAGGCGCAGCAGGCGGT
>CATIYX010000431.1 GCA_949739095.1 uncultured Clostridia bacterium
CAAAGAGCGGAAGATATTTCTCCTAAGAAAAATAAAGGAGGAGAATTTTGACTATGTCAAAATTCGGGGGACATTTTCAAGGGAGAAATATCTGGAGCGGAACTTGGGGGACATTTTTCACGAGAGAACATATTCGAAGTAAAATCGGAGGACATTTTCCGCGAGGGATATACCTGGAGCGACACTTCGGCGGTAATAGATTTGCGCAAATACACGGAATCCATCAAAACAACAAAATCTATCTTCTTATGAAATACAATGCAGCTTCATTTTCTATCAAAGTTCCCTTAAATCACCTTCCAGAAAAATGCGCTGTAGGGCGGCAACTCGCTTCCGCCGCCGAAATCGTGTTCCGCGCCGGAAATGAGGTCTATCGCACGGCCGGCGCGCGCGTCAAAATGCGCCGTAAACGGCTGACTGTCCATGTTGACCGCAACAAGCACGCGCTCTCCATCCGCTTCCCGTTCAAAAATCAATTGCTTGCTCTGTATCATCATATTCGTGAAATTTCCATAGCACAACGCGCGGCTTTCTTTGTGCGCCGCTGCCAATTTTGCAATCCATGCTGTGAGTTCATTTTCTTCCGGCGCATCAAAACAGGGACGCAGCGTCGCGTCGCCCTGTCCTTTGTCGCCCTCTGCGCCCCATTCGCTGCCATAATATACGCAGGGAATGCCCGGCATGCCAAATAAAACGGCATAAATCAGCGGCAAACAATTTTTGTCTTGCAAAATCGTCGCCACGCGCGTCACATCATGGTTATCGACAAAATTCAACAAATGTTTCCCTTTATATAGCGTCCAGTCCTCTTTTCCGAACTGCCGCGCCAGCGAATGTGCAATTTCAAACATGTTGTTGCTGTTAAACGACGAATGCAAGCCTTTGTAGCATTCGTAGTTGGTCGCGCTGTGCAACATACCGTCTGCCAAAAACGGATTGTAGTCGCCAAACATCAGCTCACCCACCAGGAAAAATTCCGGTTTCAGTCCGTCCGTGAAAGACCGCAGACATCGAATGAAATCATGGTCAAGCAAATAGGCAACGTCCAGGCGTAAGCCGTCGATGTCAAATTCTTCTACCCACAACCGCACGCAGTCCAGCAGATGTTCTACCACAGCAGGATTGCGCAAATTCAGCTTCACCAAATTGAAATGCCCTTCCCAGCCTTCATACCACAGTCCGTCATTATAGTTACTGTTTCCGCCAAAATCAATGAAAAACCAATCCTTATACGGTGAGTTTTCCCGATTTTGCAGCACGTCCTGAAATGCCCAAAAACCGCGTCCCACATGGTTGAACACGCCGTCCAACACCACACGCAGACCGTTTTCATGAAACACTTTGCAAACTTCCTGAAAATCTTCATTTGTCCCCAAGCGGCAGTCTATCTTACGATAGTCGCGGGTGTCATACCCATGCTGGTCTGATTCAAAAATGGGACAAAAATATACGGCATCCGCACCTATCTTCTTGATATGCGGCGCAAATTCCGCCGCCTTCCGAATGCGCGGCACCACTTGCCCGTCATTTTCCTGCGGCGCGCCGCAAAATCCCAAGGGATATATCTGATAAAACACACTTTTTTCAGCCCACATTGTTTTCAATCTCCTTTATTCACAATTACTACCTTCATGGTATGCACCGAAACAGCAAAGTGACTCTGTTTCTGTGTGCTGCCCTTATATCACTGCCCCATTTTCTATGCTCAAATAGCGGAGACCTACTACTTTCTTTGTCTGTGTTTTATTGTAACACAGCTTGTCCGCCACGTCAAGGAAATCCATTTTTCACCAACTGCAAGAAACATTCATTTTTCTTCCCCATTTCAGCA
>CATIYX010000432.1 GCA_949739095.1 uncultured Clostridia bacterium
GTGAAGGAACGCGTATCCGTGCAGGTTTCGTTTGTATCGGGGTGAATGCCCGTGACGCTTTGCATTATCGGCAGGTTCCAGTCGTTGTAGGTGTTTGTGATGGTTTCACCCGCCTTTGTCGTGCCGCCTGTGACGTTGCCAAAATAGTCATATGCCGCTGTCTTAATTCCACCCATAGGGTCGGTTTCGGAAACAACCTGTCCCAGCTTGTTGTAGGTGTAGCTGGTGATGTGCGGCTCATTCGTTGCTGCTCCTGTAATCAGCGCTGTTTGGTTGCCTGCTCTGTCGTATCCATAGCTTGTGCGGTACTCCGTGCCGCCGTCAAATTGTTTCACTGCTGTCACTTGGTTTTTGCTGTTATATTCGTATTCGACAGTCCGGTACGTTTCTCCTGCTGGCATAGGGAGATACAGGAAATTTTTCTTATACCTCCCACCGTCCCTTTAATGAAGTTATTTTATATCAACCTTAATTGGACTATTTTCCATGATCCAATAGGTTAAATTTAGCACCTCTTGACTTCTTGTAGATTCACTGCCAGTCATCGGCATCTCTAGTTCTGACTGGTATATACTCCAATAATCTTTCTTTTGATATCCATATTCATAAATATGGATATAAACTTCTTGTATGGTATCGCCAAAGACTAAAGGTTTTCGTGGTTCAGATGCTAGTACATTTTGCAATAATTTTATAAATTCCCACCGTTGTCTACATGAGAGAATTTTGTTGTTTGTTTGTATCACCGAATCATCACTAGAATTATTCAATTCTGTTGCATTCACCCTTCCCCAAAAACTTATTACTATTTGATATGAATTCCTTTCTATAGGTGCTTTAATATTGGTTATAACTATACTACAAGGAAATATTGGTGGAAATAATAATAGAAATACTAAAATAATTATTATAAGGCCACTCAAAATCATTATCATCTTTTTTGTTTTATTAGCCATAATATCCTCCATTATCAATAAATAATTCTCTTAGAAAGTCCCTGTTCAGCTCTTAATGAGTTTTCTGTAGTATCCCAGGTACTAGGAAGTACAACTTTGTGATTTAAAGTGTCTGCATAATCCAATCCTGTGGTTTCCGCCTCTTCCCTTTTAATATCATAACCTTTTTTGCCATCACCAGGAAAATATACACCGAGTGGTGTTTCATCAGTCGAATATTTCACATTTCCATTAGTTCCACGCAATGCATGTATTAACTCATGACCTAATGTAATATAACCGGGTGATTCAACTTTTCCTACTCCCTCTACTTCTGTGTAAGCTGGGTGAGCTTGATTAAAATAAATAGTACTATCTGAACCTGCCCCATATCGCTGATCAGTATCACTCCAGTATGCACTATCGCTTTTATATACTGTTCTATTTGGATCGTTGGCACCATATACCGTTTCAATAGTCACAGTTTTTGATGATTTTAATAAATTACGTATTAAATTTGTACCGTGAATTTTGGGACCGTTTGAATAACTATACTCAATCCAAACCTCTCCTGTTTCCTCATTAAAATTCAACCAATCATCTGTCAAAATCTGCATAACTCGTAAAGTTTCTCGCTGCTCTTCATAGCTGCCAGAAAGAATCACAGCTTCTCCACTAGGATCGACAAACATCACCGGGTTATTTCCACAATACACATACCAGTTTGTTCCATCCTTTATAGGGTCTTCGCTGGTGAAGCGTCCGGTATTTGGGTCGTAATATCGTGCCCGAAGGTAGATGTTGCCGGTTTCTTCATCCGTGTATTCTCCTGCATAGCCGAACGGATTATCAAATACAGTAGCCGTTTGGTATATTTCATATCCATAGGCA
>CATIYX010000433.1 GCA_949739095.1 uncultured Clostridia bacterium
AGCGGCGGCGTTTTGCTCAGCTCCATGGGAAATCCGAAACCCTATCCGGTCTATTGGGATAAGCTGCTGATTAATGCGTCTCAGGTGACGAATCCTTCCATTGACCCTCTGCGCGAGCCTATGGAAACGAAAACGTTTCTGGGGAAAAAGCCGGAGGAGATTCAGCGGGACGAACAGGGCAAAATCAAGCCGAATTTGCAGCCAAAGTTGGCGCTATCCATGCCGGTGATGTTTTCTGCCATGAGCTATGGTTCCATCAGCTACAATGCGCATGCCAGTCTGGCGAAAGCGGCGGAAGAACTGGGCATTCTCTACAACACAGGGGAAGGCGGATTGCATGAAGATTTCTACAAATACGGCAAAAACACCATTGTGCAGGTGGCTTCGGGACGGTTTGGCGTACATAAAGATTATCTGGAAGCGGGCGCGGCGATTGAAATTAAAATCGGACAAGGCGCAAAACCGGGTATCGGCGGACATCTGCCAGGCACAAAAATTGTGGGAGATGTTTCCAAAACAAGAATGATTCCGGAAGGATCTGATGCCATTTCGCCTGCACCGCACCATGACATTTATTCCATTGAAGATTTGCGGCAATTGGTATTTTCGCTCAAAGAAGCAACGGAATATAAAAAGCCTGTTATTGTCAAAATTGCGGCGGTGCATAACGTTGCGGCGATTGCCAGTGGTATTGCCCGCAGCGGCGCGGACATCATTGCCATTGACGGCTTCCGCGGCGGTACAGGCGCTGCGCCAACGCGCATCCGTGACAATGTCGGTATTCCTATTGAGCTTGCGCTGGCGAGCGTGGATCAGCGGCTGCGTGAGGAAGGCATTCGGGATAGTGTATCTGTGGTTGTGGGAGGAACGATTCGCAGCAGCGCAGATGTGGTGAAAGCGATTGCGCTGGGCGCAGACGCAGTCTATATCGCAACCAGTGCGCTGCTCGCATTGGGCTGTCACCTCTGCCGCAGTTGTCATACAGGAAAATGCAACTGGGGAATCGCAACGCAGCGCCCTGATTTGGTAAAACGGCTCAATCCGGAAGTGGGTGCACAGCGGCTGGTGAATTTGCTCACGGCCTGGAACCACGAAATCAAGGAAATGATGGGCGGCATGGGAATCAACTCCATTGAAGCGCTGCGCGGCAATCGGCTGATGCTGCGCGGCGTGGGATTAACACAAAAAGAGTTGGATATTTTAGGTGTTCAGCACGCCGGTGAATAAGGAGGGAATCGAAATGAAACGGGTTTATGTCAACGAACAGTGGTGTCTGGGTTGCCATTTATGTGAATACTACTGTGCATTTGCCAATTCCGAAAAAGATGATATGGTGAAAGCACTGAAAAATGTGGATATTCATCCCCGCATTCAGGTGGAGGATCAGGGAGACGTACATTTCGCCGTTTCCTGCCGGCACTGTGAGGAGCCGCTTTGTGTGAAAGGATGCATCACAGGGGCGCTCACGAAACAGGATGGCGTGATTCAAATTGATAAGGAAAAGTGTGTGGGGTGTTATACTTGTATTCTATCCTGTCCTTATGGTGCGGTTATGCCGTCCGAAGAGGGTGTCGTACAGAAATGTGAATTGTGCTTGCATAACAGTGCGGGCAGTCCGGCATGTGTGACGGGATGTCCCAACCGTGCGGTTGTTTATGAAGAGAGGTGAAAAACATGAAATACGTCATTATTGGAAATTCCGCGGCAGCGGTAGGATGTGTGGAGGGAATCCGCAGTCAGGATAAAGAAGGTTCCATCACCATCATTTCCAAAGAACCCTACCACACCTATTCCCGCCCGCTGATTTCCTATCTGCTC
>CATIYX010000434.1 GCA_949739095.1 uncultured Clostridia bacterium
AAGCTGTTCTTCTACCGGCTGCCATGTTTTCATATAATCAAACTCTAACATTTTGTAGGGTTTTGTACCTGTTGTTGCCCATCGAGAGGAAACCAAGCCAGCCGGTCCTCTTTCTATATCTTTATCTTCAGTTCCTGTCTTTTTATAAAGAGCTACAGAACCTACTTTAACTTGTGTTCCATTTACCCAAAAGCCTTCCAAGGTGGAAGCGCCGTCCGTTTTCACATCCATCAAAATTCTAATCTGATTCATTTGATTGAAATTGAGTCCGCTCGCAGACGTTGCATAGGTCTTTAAGGCATTACTTGAGTCATAATAAGCCAACTCCAATTTTCCGTTTTTCGCTATTAGCTTCAAAAGATTGCTTGCATATCCCTGCACATAAAGATCTGTCTGTGTTTCATTCGCACCGTGCTGCCATTTAAAATCAATATATACTTTACCCTCCGGCACGACATTTTCTTTCATCTCTCCTGGCATAAACGGAATTTGCAGATTGAAATTATAACCTGTTGACGTCGGTGTCAGTACCAGATTCCCATCCGCTACGTCCCATTCTGCCGCACCACCTGACCATGTGCCAACACTTGGAATGGACCGTGTCGTCTTGTCTGTTGGTTTCGTGTCATAGGGTTCATTGAGGTAATATCCAACATCGTTTACATCCTCTGTCCGTATGCCACCGGTGGTGTCGGTCGTTTTGACAGTCACAGCGATGGGCGTTCCCTCTGCTGTGGCATAGTTGCCTTCCGCTTCATTTTCAAAATCGAGTACGCCCAGAATCGGTGTCAGAGTCACTTCTGTGTCCGGTTCTCCAAGTCCTGGACGCGTTACAGTACCGTCTGCCGCAATGACTGCTGTATTGCTGGATTTCCAGCCCGTGATAATTAAGCCGTTTTCTGTTTCTGTTTTTGCTGTCAAAGCCAGGTCAGCGGTGATATTGTTCACTGCATCATTGGTTCCTTTAATATCGTCAAAAGTAATTGCTGCACCATCTTCTGCAGCCAGTTTTTCAGCAAGAGAAGCCGCCGGCACCCATACCTTAAAATTGTCTATCGTAAGGGCTGTTTGCCCGTTTGAGCCATTTGTTTTATGACTGAAACAAATTTGTGAAAATCCCTCACCAACATCTCTGAGAAATGTCTGACGTTCACTGACAATGCGTGTTCCATTCAGCCAAATGCCATCTACATAAGCAGCGGTCCCTGTATTATTCAGCAGCACCCGCACCTTAGTCATAGCATTTGACCCTGCCGCTGTAGAGCTTCCCCAGTTACTGCCCGAACCATTGCTTGAATTGATAAAACGGAAATTATAGCTACTGGACGTCGCGCGCACAACAAATGTATTTTGTTTTGCCGCATTACGGAAATATGCCTGTATTTCATTTCCGCCGCCTGTTGCGTCCTTCCATTCCCATTCCACCATTAAAGGTCCGGTCGGTGTGTTGTTCGGAACAGGCTCTGTCTCAAAATCACCATTTCCTGGCATGAGCGGTATTGTCAAATCAAAGTTTCCATTTGTCCCGGTGTTTACCAAATTCGCCGTACCGTCTGTATACTGCATTTCTCCCGACCCTTTAGGTGTTCCCCACAAATTCACATGTGGAATTGCGTGTGTTGCAGCGTCTGTCGGTTCCGCGGTAAAAGTTTCGTTTACCAGATAAGTCGGTAAAATCCCTGGCAACTTCGGCACAGTCACCGCTTCTTCCGTGACAATTGCCTCAGAGCGGTTTCCAAAAGTATCCACGCCGCGGACACTGAACGTATAACTGCCGCCAAGCTGTGGGATGTCTGCAAATTCATA
>CATIYX010000435.1 GCA_949739095.1 uncultured Clostridia bacterium
AGCCGTCAGCGGCGCCACAGACGCAGTTACACTTTCCATTGAATTACTTGGTATCATGTGTCTTTGGAACGGACTGATGACTATAGCAGAAAAAAGCAAGTTAGTGGAAAAATTTTCCTCTTGTTTGCATCCAGTATTCAAATTGCTTTTTCCAGGTCTCGATCCTAAAGGGAAATCAGCCGGCTGCATATTACTCAACATGACAGCAAATTTTTTAGGACTGGGCAGTGCCGCAACGCCGCTCGGGCTTCAAGCAATGCGTAGCTTACATAATGATAGCGGCGGCAGCAGCATTGCTTCACGGCATATGATTATGTTTGTTGTCCTCAATACCGCTTCCTTTCAGCTCATCCCCACCACCGTCATTTCTCTGCGCGCTGCAAACGGGTCCGCCGCCGCTTCTGAAATCATTCTTCCCGTTTGGATTGCCTCTGCAATTGCCATTATTTTTGGTATTTGTGCTGCCAAACTTTTTGAAAAACCGGAAAGGAACGTGAACAAACGTTGAATGTTCTTCAAATCATTTCTTCCTGCATTATTCCCGCCGCTATTTTTTGCATTATCCTCTACGGCCTTAAGCATGTCAAGGATATTTTTGATGTATTTGCCGATGGTGCAAAATCCGGCGTAGAACTCACACTGCAAATTCTCCCGACGCTCGTGGGACTCATGGTTGCCATTTCTATGCTGCGCGCTTCCGGCGCCATTGACCTGCTGGCAAACTGGCTTTCCCCAGTCCTCACTTTGATTGGACTGCCTGCCGATGTACTGCCGCTGACACTTTTGCGTCCCATTTCCGGCAGTGCTTCTCTTGGTATTGTCACAGACATTATCAAAACACATGGTCCCGATTCCTATGCAGGACGCCTCGCTTCCATTATGATGGGGTCCACAGAGACTACCTTCTATACGGTTGCAGTCTACTACGGCTGCATTGGTATCAAAGATATCCGTCACACCATCAAGGCTGCACTCACCGCTGATGTTGCCGGTATGCTTGCCAGTATTTTAATATGCCGTTTTTATTTTGGTTATTAATCCTGCACAGCATGGCGAATCGTTCCACCACCCACAACCGTGTCGTCTTGATAAAACACCACCGCCTGTCCTGGCGTAATTGCCCGCTGCGGCTGTTCAAATGTGACCAGTACATCACCATTCAGCTGCTGCTCTATCATTGCTGGCGCCGGACGTGAAGCATAACGGATTTTTGCCTGCACCTGCATGGGAGCTTCCAGCCTGTCCATCCACTGAAAAGACACTTCATCTGCAATGAGACTCTGTGCAAACAAAGCGTCCTCTCCACTGAGAACCACCCGGTTTTGCACTGCGTCCAATTCTTTGACATATAGTTTGGCCTCAGAAGCGATCCCCAGTCCGCGCCGTTGCCCTAACGTATAACGAGAAATCCCTTGATGCGTTCCCAGAACTGTTCCCTGTTCATCTACCACCTGTCCTATCCGAAACTGCCCTGGATCATATTCCGCAATAAAATCCGCCAACGTGCGACCTTCCAGAAAACAGATATCCTGACTGTCCGCTTTTTCTGCTACAAACAATCCCTTCTCTTTTGCCATCTGCCGCACTTCTTCTTTGGTATAGTCTCCAAGCGGCATTTTGATATGTGCAAGTTGCTGCTGCGTCAGATGATAAAGCATATATGTCTGGTCTTTCTTCCAGTCAGATGGCATTTTCAGCAAATACCGTCCGTCCTCCTGCACCAAGCGGACATAGTGTCCGGTTGCCACATAGTCCGCGCCAACCTGCTTTGCTGCACGGAATACTTCACCAAACTTGATTTTACGGTTGCACATCACACAGGGGTTCGGCGTACGCGCTGCCGCATATTCTTTCAAAAAATAATCCACGACCTCCTGCCGGAACAGTTCTTTCAACTCCAACACATGATATTCTATACCGAGCTGCTGCGCTATTTTTCTCCCATCTCTTACGGCTTCCGGTTCTCCACCATTTTTATCATTCCATAGGTCCAATGTAAATCCAATCACCTCATAGCCCTGCTCCTGCAATAGTGCCGCTGCAACAGAACTATCCACGCCACCACTGAGTCCCACAAATACCTTTTCTTTCATTGTCTATTTCTCCATTCCGCCGCCGTTTGCAGCGTTTCATTCATCTTATCCCAATCAAATCCCGCACCACTTCACCTGCTGCAATCAGCCCTGCGACAGACGGCACAAACGGAACACTGCCTAAAATTTTTTGTCCTGGTACCGCCGATTCCTGCGTAAGCGGAGTTTTGGCTTCTTCGGTGGAATAAACGACCTTAAGACGCTCTACGCCCCTGCGCCGCAGTTCCCGTCGCATCACTTTTGCAAGCGGACAAATCTTTGTTTGATAGATGTCTGTCACTTCAAATTTTGTCGGGTCCAATTTATTGCCTGCCCCCATGCTGCTAATTTGTGGAATACCCAGCTGAAAACACCGTTGCGCCAACTCCAATTTGGCTGTTACTGTGTCCATTGCATCCACAACATAATCCATCTCTTGCAGCGGAAATTCTTCCGCATTCTCAGGCAAATAAAACGATTGCCATTCCGTCACCTGCATGGCAGGATTAATTTGCAGCATACGCTGTTTCATTGCCTGCGTTTTGGGCTGACCCACCGTACTTTCCAGCGCCTCAATCTGACGGTTCACATTGGACAAACTCACCACATCATGGTCTACCAGCCAAACATGTCCCACGCCCACACGTGCCAGCGCCTCCGCCACATAGGAACCAACACCACCCACACCAAATATTGCAACCGTACTTTTGTTCAATCGTTCTATGCCATCATCGCCCAAAAGCAGTGCACTTCTCTCAAACCGTTTGTTCATTTTTCATTCCTCCGCCCTGACCCCTCACCTCGTTTATTGCTTTATATCTCTGCACAAGTTCATTTGTAAAGCTGGGCATCATTTTAGCACCACAAATACGATAATATCGCTATACAAAGAGCGATGTTATCAAGCCCGAAAGACATCGCCTTATTTTATACTATTATTTATTGAATTATTTGCAAAAAGTCTTCAACCTCTTTATTGAATGCAGCGTATCTCTTGTTTGCAATAAAATGATTTCCTTTCATAATAGATAATTTTGCATTAGGTATATTTTCTGCAATCTCTTTTGTATGGGATTCCTTAATCATATCACGGTTTCCGCAAATTACGAGCGTGGGGGCTGTTATTTTTGATAATTCGTTTCGTTCAATATTCGGCTCATGAACCATTAAACCAAGCATTTCAGCATTCTTTTTTGCAGCAGCCGATTTTGAAGCAAATCGTCTTGCTATTTTGTATCCTATTTCGATTGGAATTTGCGTCGCTCTTTTTACTCCTTTCGGATTCAGGTTTCCCCCATTTAATATCAATGCCTTTACCTTATTGGGATATTTTATTGCAAATTTCATTGCTATATTTGCTCCGTCTGAAAATCCCAAAATGACTGCATTTGAAATTTCAAGACCTGCCATAAAATCGTATAAATCACAGGAAAACTGCTCAATAGTAAAAGGTTCAGTACCTCTTGGTGATTTACCGTGACCTCGTGTATCTAAAGCAATCACTCTATATCTGTCACTAAAATAATCTATTTGATTCTTGAAATATGAGCCATTCTCCCCGTTTCCGTGCAAAAGGATAAAGGGCTCTTTATTTCCTTTTTCTTGATAATATAAGTCTATATCCATTTATACTTCCTCGCAAATTCCGATTCATCAGCCTTTTTGATAGATACATTATACCCTCGTCAATGGTCGATTCGTCCATTCATGTTTGTTGATGTCACAAAATCAAATACTGTTTTTTATTGTATCATAATTTTCTTTTTTTTTCAATATTGGTTTTTTTCTCCTTGTATAAGTTTTTAAAATTCACCGATACTAAATGCGATTTATGTAATATAAATCAACTTTTCCTCTTATCGAAGACCCACATGATGAAAAGCGATCATGTAAACACCTCTGAA
>CATIYX010000436.1 GCA_949739095.1 uncultured Clostridia bacterium
GCAAGCTGTTTCCCTGCAAACAAAATACCCTGTCCGCCGAACCCAGCTAAAATAATTTGCGTCATCCCCACTGTTCTCTCCTCCTTACTCTTTCTCCTTAAATACGCCCAGCGGATATTGCGGTATCATTTTATCACGCAGCCACTGCATACTTTCCACCGGAGACAACCCCCAGTTGGTCGGACAAGTAGACAGCACTTCCACCATAGAAAATCCTTTACCCGCCATTTGCGTTTCAAACGCTTTTTTAATCGCTTTTTTTGCCGCACGGATGTGCTGCACGCTATCCGCTGCCACGCGTTCAATATACGCGGTTCCTTCCAGTGTCGCCAGCATTTCCGACATATTAATGGGATATCCCTGTGTTTCTGTTTTTCTGCCATATGGCGTGGTTTGTGTCACCTGTCCTACCAATGTCGTCGGCGCCATCTGTCCGCCTGTCATACCATAGGTCGTATTATTAATAAAAATCACGGTAATATTTTCTCCACGTGTTGCCGCATGAACCGTTTCTGCCGTTCCAATCGCTGCAAGATCGCCGTCCCCCTGATAGGTGAACACAACTTTATCTTTTAACGCGCGTTTCCCGCCGGTCGCCACTGCGGGCGCACGTCCATGTGCCGCTTCCTGCATATCACACTCAAAATAGTTATAGGAAAACACGCTGCATCCAACAGACGCGATACCCACCGTATTTCCTTCAATACCAAGTTCATCAATGACCTCTGCCACCAAACGGTGCACAATCCCATGGGTACATCCCGGGCAATAGTGCAGCGTTACATCAGACAGTGCGTGAGGACGTTCAAATATTTTTTTCATTCGTTCGCACCTCCCAGCAATTTCTCTATTTCCTTCACAATTTCATCCGGCGTAGGAACAATACCGCCGTTGCGTCCATAGAAATAAACCGGTTTTTCTCCGTTTACTGCCAGCCGTACATCCTCCACCATTTGTCCCTGACTCATTTCCACTGTCAGGAAACATTTTACACGTTTCGCCGCCTGTGCAATTTCCTTTTTGGGGAACGGCCACAGGGTAATGGGACGAATCAGACCGACTTTCATACCTTTTTCCCGCGCAATTGCGGCTGCTGTCTTAGCAATACGAGCAGTTACCCCATATGCTACCAACACCAAATCTGCATCTTCTATCTGCTGCAATTCCACTTTCACTTCATTTTCTTCTATCGCCTCATACCGCTTCGCACGCTCATTATTGAGTTCTTCCAATTCCTCCGGCGTTAAATACAGAGAATTGACAACATTCTTTTTGCGTTGCATCGCAGTTCCGGTGGTTGCCCAGTTTTTTTCCGGCAGCGCCCGTTTTTTCGGTTCACCAAACGTAATCGGTTCCATCATCTGTCCCAGCATACCATCACCCATAATCATCACAGGTACACGGTACATATCACCAATATCAAAGGCTTCCGCCGTCAAATCAACTAATTCCTGCACTGATGCCGGCGCAAGCACCACCAAATGGTAATCGCCGTGACCGCCGCCTTTCACTGCCTGAAAATAGTCCGACTGCGCCGGCTGGATACCACCCAGTCCCGGTCCGCCACGGACAATATTCACGACCAAACAAGGCAAATCAGACGCTGCAATATAGGAAATCCCCTCCTGCTTCAAACTGATTCCGGGGCTGGAGGAGGACGTCATCACGCGCGCACCCGCACCCGCTGCGCCATAGACCATATTAATTGCTGCAACTTCACTTTCCGCCTGCAAAAACAAGCCGTCCACCTGCGGCATCCGTTTGGACATATATGCCGA
>CATIYX010000437.1 GCA_949739095.1 uncultured Clostridia bacterium
TTCGCCGCAGTCCTGACAATAATATGCCGGAATCCGGTGTCCCCACCAAAGTTGACGGGAAATACACCAGTCAAACACATTTTCCATCCAATTCATATAGATTTTACTGAACCGTTCCGGCACAAACTGCACTTCTTTGTCTTTTACAACGCGAATCGCATCCTTCGCCAGCGGTTTCATTTTCACAAACCACTGGTCGCTTGTCAGCGGTTCCACAACAGTACCACAGCGGTAGCACTCGCCAACGTTATGCTTATGGTCTTCAATTTTCAGCAACACACCTGCTGCTTCCAAATCCGCCACAATTGCTTTTCTCGCTTCATAGCGGTCCATTCCCTGATATTTTCCGCCATGTTCGTTGATTGTCGCATCATCATTCATCACGCGAATCAACGGCAAATCATGGCGTTTTCCCACTTCAAAGTCGTTCGGGTCATGCGCCGGTGTGATTTTCACCGCGCCCGTTCCAAAATCTTTTTCCACATATTCATCTGCCACAATGGGGATTTCACGTCCAACCAGCGGCAGAATCAACATTTTCCCAACCAAATGCGCATACCGTTCATCCTCAGGATGCACTGCAACTGCAGTATCGCCCAGCAGTGTTTCCGGTCGAGTGGTCGCAATCGTCAAATATTCATCGCTGTCCTTCACTTGATATTTAATGTGCCAAAAATGACCATCATGTTCACTATATTCCACTTCCGCATCAGACAGCGCCGTTGTACAACTGGGACACCAGTTAATAATACGGTTTCCTTTATATATTAAACCTTTTTCATAAAGATTGACAAATACTTCCTTGACCGCTTTGGAACATCCTTCGTCCATGGTGAAGCGTTCTCTCGACCAGTCACAGGAGCAACCGATTTTGCGAAGCTGCTTGGTGATACGTGATCCGAATTTATGTTTCCAGTCCCAAACGCGTTCCAAAAAGGCATCTCGCCCCAAATCATAGCGGGTTAAGCCCTCCTTGACACGCAGTTCTTCTTCCACTTTGATTTGCGTCGCAATCCCCGCATGGTCTGTGCCAGGTACCCATAGTGCCTCATAACCTGCCATACGTTTATACCGCACCAAAATATCCTGCATCGTCTCATCCAACGCGTGCCCCATATGCAGTTGTCCTGTCACATTCGGGGGTGGAATCACAATGGAAAACGGTTCTTTTTCACTTTTTGCGTCTGCTTTGAAATATCCGTTTTCCTCCCATGTTTTATAAATACGGTCCTCAAATTGCGAAGGGTCGTATGTTTTTTCAAGCTCACTCTTATGCATTGCTTACCAATTCCTTCCTTTGTTTTCAGTTTAAACCGCCTTTGACAAATAATGCCAGCATTCCCACCACGCTGCATACTATGCCAACGCCTTTCATCATATACTGCGCAGTTTCCGAAGCCGCTTCTTTGCGGATAAGAGAAATGATCCACGGCAATACATAAATCAGTGCCACGCCAATAAATGCTAAAATCCAGCAAAAGACATAGAACATGTTCATTTGAGTTCCTCCCTTGTTTTCCATCCATTGCAAAAACTAGGACCAAAAACAACTTCTTTCAATTTTGTATATATTTATATTTAATATTATCACAAATTCCCTATCTTTGTCAATCATTTTCGGGGTTCGAATTATTTCTTTTACTGCATATTTTTTTCTTTCCAACTCATACTATAATCATAATTTTAAAAACTATAACGTAATTTCACAAACTGGAAAGGACGGACAATTTTTTATGAAA
>CATIYX010000438.1 GCA_949739095.1 uncultured Clostridia bacterium
CCGTTCCCGCCAGCAAATCTTCTGTCAGCTTCACCAGACTCACAAGATAGTTCGCGCCGGCACATGCCGCCGCATGGTAGCGCGGCTTGTCCGCCGGACGTATCTCACGGTAGGCAATTTCTGCCGTCTGCAATGCTTGCCGCAGCTTGTCCATGTCTGCTCCGGTGCCCTCCAGCGTGAACGTCACACCGTCCAGCGCTGCCGGATTCATGTGTTTGTCAGGAAAAGAATAGGGTGGGTGCAGAGAAAACACCGTGTTGCCCGTCGCTTGCAGCGGCGCAAGGTCTGCACTGGACAGCGCACCGCTGAACATGCCGCACAGCTTTCCGGTGCAGCCGCACTCTGCCAGCATTTTTGCACTTTCTGCAATTGCGTCATCCGCCATAGACAGCACAATCATGTCACTTGCTTGTGCCAGTGCGGACGCGTCCTCCCATGCCGCCGAATCTGTGATACGTGCGTTTTCCTGTGCGGAGGCAAACGTGCGCGATGCATAGCCTAACAGCGTAAATCCTTTGCGGCGGAAAAATCCGCCCATCACAGCGGCAGTCCGTCCCGCGCCAATCATCCCTAGTTTCATGACGTTGTTCCTCCTGCGGAAAGATGAAATCTGCATTGCCCCAAAACAGCTTTTCCGCTCATTGCGGCAAAAACTTAGTATGTATTAGTATACACCAATTCCGGCGGAAATGCAAGTAGCGGCGCACAAAATTGCAAGTTCCTCTGTACCGCGGGGGCGGTGGGCTATCTATGTAAAAAAACAGAAGAATTATATGTTTAATTCCCGATGAAAATATTTTAAGGGAGAATATTGATATCTTCTGGTATACTCCTGTTCGCTTATCGTATGAATGCCTTTGTTGTAGTCTATATAGTCTTTCACATATTGAGAGACTCTCGTTGCTATGTGGATGATATTTGCAATGGTTTCTCTGAACTCGTCTGTATCAATAACAGCGGCGGTGTGACTGATATAATCCGGATTTGAAATAATAACAGCTTTGGAAAAATCAAGTCCGGATTTGTGTTGTCTGGAGCGAGCAGAATGTTTGAATCGATAGGAATATTTGTGGTTGATTTCTGTTCGATAGGGGACGCATACAAATATATCTTTCCAGATTTCAAATAAGAAACAATTATAGGTTCGACTGTTTTTGCTTAATATTTCCGGATATGAACTGTGTGGATAGTCTTGATAAAACAGAGAAGTGAGTCGTACTAATTGAAAGTCGTAATTCATTGTTATCTACTCCATAAAAAAATAGTGCGGTAAGTTTTCACCCACCGCACCTCATCGCTCGGTTAATTTTTAGATTACCGACGAGTCAGAACCGTCACTCGTCTCATCGCTCGGTTAATTTTTAGATTACCGACGAGTCAGAACCGTCACTCGTCTCATCATCGAACATTGCTGTTCTTTAATAGTATTATACAACAACCTGACTATTATGTCAAGCAGTTCATGGAATTTTAAGATATTTGGCAAAAAATCTAAATGTTCTATTTTTATTATATGTAACAAAAAAAGATTTGTGAAAAAATATGGCACATATCTCGTCATACAGCATACATAGTTACCAAGTATAGAGTTATGTGCACCGGTCATTCTTCGGCTTCTTCTATCTCATCCACCATGTCTTGAATGAGTTCTGCAAGCGTTTGTAGTTTTTGAAGCGCGATTGGTTCGGCATAGTCCCAGTAGTTGGTTATCAGAACAAAATTGGCGCAGTGTAGTCCCTGATTATAAAATTCCTGTCCGGTTTTGATAAATTCTTCCTGTGTTAAGGTTCCCTCCAGCCGCAGAACGCGCAGCCACAGGTCATAGTGGTCTAAAGCCCACCGCTGCAGGCGCAATGCCTCGTCATCTTCTATTTTGTACATAAAAAATTCCTCCTTTTATTTTTTTGAATACAGTTTTGTTTCATTAAAAGTCATTTTTCATATACTATGAAATTAGTAAAAATATTTGCTTTGCAGCAAATGTACTTTTTGACGCCAAAAAGTACCAAAAACTTTCTGGCGTTCCGATTCGCCCCAGACCCCACAAACGGCCCCTGCGGGGAGCTGGCGAGGTCTGCAACTTTTTCTCTGTAAATCCTGTGTCTATTATACTATAGTAAAAATTTTTTGATGGATTTTCGTAAGAATTTTTCTAAAAAACCCTATTTCATACACCATTTCTTAAACTTCTAAAAAGGGTACTTTATATATTTTTATGTTATAATCATTTTTTGAGGTGAGGAACTATGTATCGTCATATTAGAGATTTGCGTGAAGATAAAGATTTAACGCAACAACAGATGGGTAAAATATTACATTGCAGCACCAGAACATATGGTAATTATGAATGCGGAAATGTGAATATTCCAAATGATATTCTGATTAAACTTGCAGATTTTCATGGTGTGAGTGTAGACTATCTGCTTGGCAGGACGGATAAAACGGATTGATAAGATGATTCTGCAAAGAGACAAGGAATATTGAAAGGTGACAAAAGCGAAGAGCAAAAATACCAGAGAAAAAATCAAGGGGGAGATTTTGTGCAGCGCACAAAATCGGAGGACATTTTTCGTTGGTATTTTGCTCGCCGCCACTTTAGAGGGACTTTTCGTTAGAAAAATCGTTGTCTTGACATGTGATAGATGGCAAAGTATAATAATAAAGAAAGAATAATATTTCTATGATTCCAATCATTATGAAAAGAGGACGAGCGTTATGCAAAAAATATATTATCCGGATGAGCAATCCGTAAAAAACGCTATGCGGGCAGACGACCCGCTATTATTATTGGTTTCGCACGACGGACAACGCCTGATTGTGTCGGGCATTGACGATGCAGGCGAGCATATCATATTGCTGCGTCTGGCAGGATTCAGAGACAGCGACTTGGACAATTACTATCGTTTGGTTGTGAATCGGGACGGTGCAGACTGGACATTTGTGTGTCCGCCTGATTATCAAAACATCACCGATAAATCTAAACGCATTCAGCAGTTCTATAAGGACGGCTTTCGCACGATTCCGCAGGCACTGGAAGCAATCGGATATCTGGTGGGCATTGACATTCCGCGCCGCTACCGCCGCCATATGGATTTCATGTAATAGAGGGTGAAAAAAGAAATTTTAGAAAAACTTTCAAAAAAAGTATTGACAAGGGCGGAAAGCTGTGGTATTATTAATACATACTAAACACATAGGTATTATAAAAATTGAAGGAGGAGACCATTATGTATGCAAAAAATCTGAGCGGAAACAACATGTGTATGATGTGCAGCCAGGGCAGTTACATCATGCGGTTTTTGCATGCGTTCCATGGGAACCTCCGTTTGCAGAGTGTTCACAGTAACAAGTGTAAATCGAATATGTAATTGCTTGGAAGCGCTGTTATAGTTGCTTCCAATTTTATTGTCTAACAGAAAAAGGAGGGCAAGAGATGAAACAAAAACATCTGCATAAATGGTTTTACCTGCTGCGGCACAATTGGCGAAACGGACGAATGTGACACAAAGCAGAATCAATAAAAAAAGAAAAAACGAAAAAAATAAATTTTAAGAAAAGAGGAAATAAAAATGGCAAATATAAAAGATACTTCAAACTGGGGTTTTGAAACCAAACAACTACATATCGGACAGGAAAGTCCCGACCCGGCAACCGACGCAAGAGCGGTCCCGATTTATCAGACAACATCGTATGTGTTCCAAAATTCCGCTCACGCGGCGGCTCGTTTTAATTTGACCGACGCGGGAAATATCTATGGCAGACTGACAAACTCCACACAAGATGTGTTTGAAAAAAGAATTGCGGCGCTCGAGGGCGGCGTGGCAGCATTGGCGGTTGCCTCCGGCGCGGCGGCGATTACCTATACCATTGAAAATCTCGCAGAAGGCGGCGGGCACATTGTTGCACAGAAAACTATCTATGGCGGTACCTATAACCTGTTGGCACATACGCTGACCAAATATGGTATTACCACAACGTTTGTAGACATCCATAATCTTGATGAAGTGAAAGCGGCAATTTTGCCAAACACAAAAGCAATCTTTATTGAATCGCTGGGCAATCCAAACAGCGACATTCCGAATGTGGAAGCGCTTTCAGAAATCGCCCACGCAGTGAACATTCCGTTGGTGATTGATTCCACTTTTGCAACGCCCTATCTGTTCCGTCCGATTGAACACGGCGCGGACATCGTAGTACATTCTGCGACAAAATTTATCGGCGGTCACGGCACCACGCTGGGCGGCGTGATTGTGGACAGCGGCAAATTTGACTGGGAAGCCAGCGGAAAATTCGCATCATTGGTTGACCCGAACCCCAGCTATCACGGCGTGTCCTTTACCAAAGCGGTGGGCGCGGCGGCGTTTGTCACTAAAATCCGCGCGATTCTGCTGCGGGATACCGGTGCGGCGATTTCGCCCTTCAATGCATTTTTGCTTTTGCAAGGGCTTGAAACATTGTCTTTGCGCGTAGAGCGTCATGCAGAAAACACCAAAAAGGTGCTGGATTTCCTGACGAATCATCCGCAGGTGGAAAAAGTGAATCATCCGGCGCTGTCCGACCATCCTAACCACGATTTATATAACAAATATTATCCGAACGGCGGCGGCTCCATCTTCACCTTTGAAATCAAAGGCGGCGCAAAAGAAGCACAGGATTTCATTGACCGTCTGCAAATTTTCTCACTGCTCGCCAATGTGGCAGACGTGAAGTCGTTGGTGATTCATCCGGCAAGCACAACGCATTCTCAGCTTACGGAGCAGGAATTGGCGGAACAGGGAATCAAGCCGAACACCATTCGTCTGTCTATTGGAACAGAAAGCGCAAAAGACATCATTGCGGACTTACAACAGGCGTTTGAAGGATAAATGATTGTTGGGAGGGGAAAAGAAATGACGGAGCATGCAATTGCACTTCAAAACATCAATATGGTGTACACAGATGCAAAAAAACAGGAAAGAACCGTTTTAGATGATTTGTCACTGCATATCCGCAAAGGCGAATTTGTTTCCCTCCTCGGTCCCTCCGGCTGCGGAAAAACAACGCTGCTGCGTATCATTGCAGACCTCCAGCAGCAAACCTCCGGAACGGTGAAAGTGGCGGAGGGCAGCGCGCGGCAAGCACGCCTTTCCCACAAATATGGCATGGTGTTTCAGACGCCGGCGCTGCTGGAATGGAGAACGGTGCTGGAAAATGTTGAACTGCCGTTAGAATTGCAGAAAGTGCCCAAACAAGAGAGGCGTGCCCGCGCATTGGAACAACTGAAAATTGTGGATTTGCAGGGCTATGAAAACAGTTATCCGCATGAGCTGAGCGGCGGAATGCAGCAGAGAGTCGGCATTGCGCGCGCGCTGGTGACGGAGCCGGAAATTCTGCTGATGGACGAACCGTTTTCCGCTTTGGATGAATTCACAAAAGAACGGCTGCACGGCGATTTGCTGCGGATATGGCGTGCGACAGGCAAAACGATTGTGTTTGTGACCCATAACATATCAGAAGCAGTCTTTTTATCTGACCGTGTATGTGTATTGTCCGCCAATCCTGCGAGACTGGCGGCAGTCGTGGACATTCCGCTTCCGCGTCCGCGGGAGGACGCTGTTTTAAAGACGGAAGCATATTTTAAAACAGTTTCGTACATCAGGGAGATATTTGAGGAAAAGTATTATGAAAACATATAAAAAAGTTTGGAGCGCAGTCGTGTGGTTGCTGGCGGCAATGCTTCTTTGGGAAGCG
>CATIYX010000439.1 GCA_949739095.1 uncultured Clostridia bacterium
ATCAGCGCGTTTTTATTCGATTTGGAACTGGTGCCCGGCGCAACGCCGAAGAATCCAAATTCCGGATTGATTGCATAGAGTTTTCCGTCCGCCGGATTCACACGAAGCCATGCGATATCGTCGCCGACTGTCCAGACTTTGTAGCCTTTCATGGTAGCCGGAGGAATCAGCATTGCCAAGTTCGTTTTTCCGCAAGCACTCGGGAATGCAGCCGTGATATAACGCACGTCGCCCTGCGGATTTTCAATTCCCAAAATCAGCATGTGCTCTGCCATCCAGCCTTCTTTCCAGCCCAAATAGCTCGCAATACGCAATGCCAGACATTTTTTACCCAGCAACACGTTTCCACCATATGCGGAGTTAACACTCCAAATGGTGTTATCCTGCGGGAAATGTACAATGTAACGGTTTTCGGGGTCAACATCTTTTTTCGCATGAAGACATTTTGTGAAGTCGCCGTTTTCACCGATTTCATCCAGCGCACACTGTCCTGCACGGGTCATAATCAGCATGTTCAGCACAACATAAATGCTGTCTGTCAATTCAATTCCCACTTTGGAGAACGGAGACCCTTTGGAACCCATGATGAACGGAATCACATACATAGTGCGTCCTTCCATGGAACCGTCAAACAGTTTTTTCAGCATATCATAGCATTTTGCAGGGTCCATCCAGTTATTGGTCGGACCTGCTTCTTCTTCGGTCGGCGTACAAATGAATGTACGGTCCTCCACACGTGCCACATCGTTTTCAGCAGTTCTGTGATAGTAGCAACCCGGCAGTTTCTCCTGATTCAGTTCCAGTATTTCTCCGGATGCTACTGCCTCTTTACGCAGCGCATCGCGCTGTTCGTCGCTGCCGTCAATCCAGACAACATTCGCCGGTTTTACCAGCGCTTTCATTTCTTCCAGCCAAGTTAACACTTTTTTGTTATTGGTCATGATTCATAAACTCCTTTCGTTTTATCATCTATAGAAACCTACACACAACTCTGCACAATGATGTGAAGTGCGTGCAGGGGGTTACGCTCTCCATTTGCCGCTATGGAATCAAAAACGTCTCATGCTACCCATGGCGCGTGAAAAACACTTTTGTCTCTAGAAGCAGTTATGGCGAAAAACCTATCGTAGCCCTCTTTGCCACTATTCTATAGTGACCTGTCAAATTCCTCTTTTTTTTCTAAAATTTTTCTACGATTTGTGAAAAATATATCAAAAACCTCAGTCATTCCCTAGTAGATTTGTCAGTTTTGCAAATTCTTCCAAACCGAGCCGCTCCGCACGCACGGTCTCAGGCAACCCAATTTGCGCCAGCGCTGCGCGTATGGCATCCTTGCTATAGCGAGGTATACCGGCAGACAGCGAGTTGACCAGCGTTTTGCGCCGCTGTGCAAAAGACGCTTTCACGATTTTAAAAAACAATGCTTCATCCGTCTGCACACGAGGCTGCGGCAACAAATGAATACGAATCACTGCCGAGGAAACCTTGGGCGGGGGTAAAAATGATTCCGGCGGCACCTCTGTCAGCAATTCTACGCCACCATAGTATTGCACTGCAATAGACAGCACGCCATAGTCTTTGCCGCCCGGCGCGGCGGCAATACGCTGTGCCACTTCTTTTTGCACCATGACGGTGATGGAGGAAATCCATTCCCGCGCCTCGATGAGCCGCATCAAAATGGGCGATGTGATATAATAGGGCAGATTTGCCGCCACCTGCACCATGTTACCG
>CATIYX010000440.1 GCA_949739095.1 uncultured Clostridia bacterium
CAAAACGCGTTTTGACGTTACGTCAATGTCTTCTACTGTTTTTTTGTTCAGCATGTTCAGCACCTCTATTTTTATAAATTTCTAAAAGTATCCTGTTTTTCCAAATACTATTGTATCTCAATTTGTCCCGTTTTTCAAGCGGCTATGTCGCTTTTTTTGGAATTTATACATTTTGACAGATATTTGACAAAGTTCTTTCTTTTTTACTGTCAGTATTAGCCAAAAATTTTACGTGCAATTTCCACCGACTCCCGAGCATCTTTGGCGTAGTAATCCGCACCAATCTGCGCCGCATAGTCCGGCGTCAGCACGGCGCCGCCTACAAAAACAGTCACCTCAGGGCAGAATTCATGCAGTGCCCGAATGGTCTCCTCCATGCTCTTGACGGTCGTTGTCATTAGTGCACTTAACCCCACTAATTTCACCTGTTCTTTTTTTGCAGTTTCCACCACAGTTTCCACCGGAACATCACGCCCCAAATCAATAATGCGGTACCCATAGTTTTCCAAAATAACCTTCACAATATTCTTCCCAATGTCATGAATATCGCCTTTGACGGTCGCCAGCACAATCGTGCCTTTTTCCATTCCTTCTTTTTCTGTGGCTAAGCGTGCCTTGAGCACTTCAAACGCCTGCTGCACCGTTTCCGCTGACTGAATGAGTTGCGGCAGAAAGATTTCGTTTTTCTCATACCGTTCCCCCACAATATCCAGCGCCGGAATCAGATAATCATTCACAATTTCCAGTTCCGCTTTTTCTTCCAACAATTTTTCTGTTGCCGCCGCCGCTTCCTCACGCAATCCCTTAATCACAATTTCTTTTAAATCCCGCTCGCCCGCCGGTTTTGCTGTCGCCGCTGTCTCCGGCTTGGTATCGGCATAGCGTTCAATATAGCGTGCCGCGCCGCTGTCAATGTTTTTCAGCACACGGCAAGCAAAAACCACCTGCATCATCCCCTCCATATTGGGGTTCATGATGGGTAAATCCAGACCATTTGCCAATGCCATAGCAAGGAATGTTTCATTCACAATATCACGCCGCGGCAGTCCAAAAGAAATGTTGGACACACCCAGAACCGTTTTCAGTCCCAGTTTTTCTTTCACCAGCCGCACCGCCTCCAGCGTCTGCGCCGCGTCCTCCTGCTGCGCGGATACTGTTAGCGTCAGGCAATCCACCAGTACATTTTCCTTGCGGATACCGTGCTTCAGCGCCTGTGTCAAAACAGTATGTGCAATTTTAAAACGCTGCTCTGCCTTGGGTGGAATACCGTTTTCATCCAGCGTCAGCGCTACCACTGCCGCATTATATTTCTTCACAATCGGCAAAATGGTATCCATAACCTTTTTCTCTCCGTTGACGGAATTGATAATCGCTTTTCCATGATATACCCGCAACGCCCGTTCAATCGCTTCGGGATTGGAAGAATCAATTTGCAGCGGTACATCTACCACTGCCTGCAGCGCCTGCACCACCCGCACCAGCATGGATACCTCATCAATGTCCGGCAATCCCACGTTCACATCTAGAATTTCCGCGCCTGCTTCCACCTGGCTAATCGCCTGTTTGATGATATAATCCATATCATTTTCCCTTAGCGCCTGCTGGAACAATTTCTTTCCTGTCGGATTAATG
The DNA here is from genome assembly GCA_949739095.1 of uncultured Clostridia bacterium. Lineage (GTDB taxonomy): Bacteria > Bacillota > Clostridia > RUG12999 > RUG12999 > JAAWTG01. The sequence goes on from CATIYX010000440.1 coordinate 1,633, forward strand.
CGCTCGCCAATGACGCGGATTTGACTGTAATCCACCGTTGTCGATGGTGTGCAGACAGCATAATGCTTGGTGTGGTTACGACGTTTGGGTTTCATCTCTGCCGCTACTTGTGCCACCGCACGAATGTGCTCCGGCGTGGTACCGCAGCAGCCTCCTACAATGGATACCCCTGCCTCCACAAACTTTTTGATATAGCGTGCAAATTCCTCAGGTCCTACGCCATATACCGTCTGACCGTCCACCACTTCTGGCAATCCTGCATTGGGCTGCACAAAAACAGGTAAATCCGCCCATTGTAACAGCTTTTTGGCAATAGGGAAAATTTCTGCTGGTCCCATAGAACAATTGATACCAACCGCATCCACAATGCCGTCCAGCGACATTGCTAACGCTTCCACACTGCATCCCATAAAAGTACGTTCATTCGGTTCAAAACTCATGCTGCAAAAAACAGGCAGTGATGTATTTTCCTTTGCTGCCAGTGCCGCCGCGCGCAGCTCACCCAAATCATTCATAGTTTCAATCAGAATCAAATCCGCCCCTGCCGCTTCTCCTGCTTCCACCTGTTCACGGAAAAGTTCATAGGCTTCATCAAATGCCAGCGTTCCCATAGGCTGCAACAGTTCGCCCAACGGTCCTACGTCTAACGCCACCCATGCCCGCTCTCCTGCGGCGCGACGTGCAGTTTCCACACCGTTACTAATAATTTGCTGTACGGTATATCCGGTTGTTTCCAGCTTGAGGCGGTTAGCTCCAAAAGTATTCGCTGTCACCACATTATAACCCGCTTCTATATACGCATGGTGAATATCCTCTATCACTTCCGCCCGTTCGATATTAAATGTTTCCGGTACTTGTCCCAACGCAAGTCCCCGCTGCTGGATTTGCGTTCCCATTGCGCCGTCCAAAATTAGAATATTGCTTTTAATAAACTCTTTAAATGCTTCCACACGTTCCGCCATTTTTTCTATAAACACACCTTTCTCTGTTCGCACATGCCTCACAGCCGCGCTTGCCGTCCGCATACGCGCCGGGAGGAAGGATTCCAATCACCGCCGTGACCGATTTGCGCGGAATTAAAATAGAAGAATTGCTGGCGCACAGACCGATTTTTTTCTCCGCTTCCAGCAGCCGTAAAAATGTTTTTTGAATGTCTATACCAAAATCTCCATAGCCTGGGCTATATCGCCAAGTGATGGCGTTTCCTTCCCGCGCCGCAGCTACGCGAATTTCTTCCTCCACAGCGTCACAAACTGCTTCCACTGCCGTAGTCGCACAACTATCCAGAATCAAACTGCGGGAAAGCTGCGTATATTCGCTCCTGCGAATTTCTTTTTCAATGTCGCTGCCTATCGTGACTGCCATCAACACACATTCCCGGCTCATTTTTAAATGGCGCACAATATCCTCGCCGCGCAGCCGCACCTGACTGTCTCCCAGCCGCAGTTTGTCTCCTTCTCGCTGTAATGGAAAACGTCGGTAGACCCACCGTGGCTGTATACAGTCCAGCGTTCGCTGTATGCACTCGTCTACCAGCCCCGCCATCTCCGGTTCGATTTTCTGTCCACTGTGCCCCAAATACCGTAACACTTCCTGTTTATCTATTTGAATGTTCATGCTTCATTCACCGATGCCAGAATGTTTTGCAGATACATGCTAATTTTACGCGCCACCAGCGGATTGTTCATGGTATAAATATGAATGCCGCGCACGCCATTGGCAATCAAATCCACAATTTGCTCCAGCGCATATATAATACCAGCTTCCCGAATTGCCGCCGGATTGTCACCGTATTTTTCCATCATTTGATGGTATTTCTCCGGTATTTGTGCGCCGCACATGGTTGCCATACGTTCCATCTGTTTTTTATTTGTAATTGGCATAATCCCCGCCGTGACAGGTATACTAATGCCTTTTGTCTCAATTTTATCACAAAAATCATAAAAGTGGTCGTTATTGAAAAATAATTGCGTAATCAAATGTCCTACACCTTGGTCTACCTTTTGCTTCAAATGCTCAATGTCTTTCTCCAGACTCTCGCATTCCGTATGTTTTTCTGGATAACAAGCCGCTGCAATGTCAAAATCCGTTGTCTCTTTGATGTATCGAATCAAGTCCGCTGCATAGGTGAAATCACTGTCCAGTGTGCCACCTTCCGGAATGTCGCCCCGCAGTGCTAAAATATTTTGAATACCGCCTGCTTCCAGTTCCGCCAGAACCGTATCAATATCCGTTTTACGCGAACCGACACAGGTAAGATGTGCCATTGGTTCAATTTTCAATTTGTTTTTAATCATGCTGGAAAGCTCACTCGTTCGGTTCTCCCGCACGCTGCCGCCCGCACCGTAGGTCACGCTGATAAAATCCGGAGATAAATCTCCTAATGCTTCCAGCGTGTCATACACCGTTTCTATCGGATACTGCGGTTTTGGCGGAAATATTTCAAACGAGAAAACGACTTTCTTTTTTTCATGTAACCTACTGATTTTCATAGTTCTTCCCCTCCTGTATAGATAGCACGCGCTGCACCATATCGCGCTTACGCTGCACCATATTTTCTATTTCGCTGATATATTCCGGCGCGTATTTCATATTAAACGCCCGCACTACCTGCCCGCTTTCCGGCAGGTACATATGGCTCACGCCGCCTGCTCCCAGCGCGAACACCGGCGTTAAATCCTCCATCATCAAAATGTTATACAAACATTCTTTTCCTTCTCTTGCAAATCCGGTATTTTCTAGATTTTGCAGAGTGTCCTTTTGGCGGTACATATAGTAGGGCAACATTCCTTGCTGCGCCAAATAATCCTTTGCAAACCGTAACATTTCATCCGCCTGTTCACTCACAGGATATAAATCCGCCTGCTGTTTGAGCTGCGCCCCTGTTTTCAAACACATCGTATGTACCGTTACCGCATCCGGCTCCAGCGCTGCAAGTTCCCGCAGCGAACCGCAAAAGCCCTCTAGACTTTCGCCCGGTAGTCCCGCAATCACATCGGTGTTGATATGTGAAAAGCCCATTTCTCTTGCCAGCTGAAATGCTTGAATAAATTCCGCTTTGGTGTGCCGCCGACCGATTCCCCGCAATACATTATCCTGCATAGTCTGGGGATTGATGCTGATACGCCTTGCTCCGCCGCTACGGATTACCTCCAGCTTTTCTCTCGTGATGGTATCTGGCCGCCCCGCTTCCACCGTATATTCCATAACGCTGTCCACATCAAAATGCTGCCCGATTGTTTGCAGCACTTCCTCCAGCTGCTCCGCCTCCAGCGCTGTCGGCGTACCGCCGCCCATATAGATAGTATCCAGCGAAAATCCTGCTTCTTCTATCAGTGCAGCTGTTCCCGTAATTTCCTGTTTCAATGCTTCCAGATAGGGTTTCACATACCGCTGTTGTTTGGATAGCGGCTGGGACACAAAGGAACAATACAGACATTTAGTAGGACAAAATGGAATGCCAATATACAGGCTTACCCCTTTCAGCGGACGTTTTTTCAAAATATCCGCTTCCCGCCGCGCCGTTTCATAGGACAACATCGCCTTTTCCTGTCCAACACGGTAGTTCTCATATAAATGTGCTAATGTCTGGTCCCTGTCCATGCCCAACCGGATACATCCCATTGCCATTTTTGCCGGACGGATACCTGTCATCGCGCCCCATGGCAGTGTCTTTTGGTAAACCTTGCAGGCAAGGTCATAATAGCTGATTTTAACTGCATTGGTGAGTTGTTTCCGATTGGGTTCCTTCACCTGTTTTTCAAACCGCCCCACATATTGTTTTCCATCTAATGAAATTACTGTTTCAACAAAGAAACCAGTTTCTGTCTGTACCAACCGGCTTTCGGTATAGTCGCCCGCAGCATGCATGTCCATCACCAGCGCCTTTTCGCCTGTCATGGCATGTACCATTTCCATCAGCGGCACCCGGCAGTCATGCCCTTCGATATAAATATTCAATGTTATGCCTCATTTCCTCTCACCCAATATAGGGATTTCCCGCGCGTTCCTGTCCTATCGTTGTTGAAGGTCCATGTCCAGGATACACGTGAACATTATCGTCCAGCGGCATTAGTTTCGTTTTGATGGACTGCACCAACGCGTCCATGCTGCCGCCTGGAAAATCGCTCCGTCCTACACTTCGTGCAAACAGCGTGTCGCCGGAAAAAAGTTCATCTCCACACAGAAAACAAACGCCGCCTTTGGTGTGCCCCGGCGTAGTCAGAACGCGGATGGTTTGTCCGCCCAGAGTCAACTCATCTCCATCATTCAACAAAACATCTGCTTCCGCAGCTTCTACAGGCTTTCCGCCAAACGCCGATAAATTCCAGCGTCCGTCTGTAAGCCCTGCCGCATCCTCTTCACTGACGGCAATTTTCGCGCCTGTCACCCGTTTTAATTCCGCTACCGCGCCAATGTGGTCATAATGTGTATGCGTTAGCAAAATATATTGTAGCTCTAACCCCAATGTCTCTATTTTATCTAAAATCAAACTGCCGTCAGCGCCCGGGTCAATGACAGCACCCTCGTTTGTTTTCTCATCTGCAATAATATAACAATTGGTTTCCATTGGTCCAACTGCCATTCGATAAACCTGCATATCCGCCCCTCCTTATTGTTTGTTACGTACTACCTTCATCACACCTTTGACACCCATCAGCTTACTGATTAATGTATCCAACTGCCCCGACGTCTGCACTTCCACCATCAAGGTGATGTGCGACATATGATTTTTGTCCATACGGGCGTTCAAACTGTGCGTATAGAGTTTCAGCAGCGAAATTGCCGCGGTAATATCTGCTAAAAGCGTTGCGCGGTCGTCCGCCATCACATATAGTTCCGCCATATAAGACCCCGTACTCTGGCTTTCCCATTCCACCTGAATCAAGCGGTCGCTCTCCCCATCGCCAATGACATTCTGCTGCACATTAATGCAGTCTTTCCGATGCACGGATACACCGCGTCCGCGTGTGATATATCCCACAATTTCATCACCCGGCACAGGATTACAGCACCGCGATAACCGCACCAGACAATTATCAATGCCCTTGACAATAATACCGTTGCTGCTGGTTGCATATCTAGGCGTGTGTACTTCTCCCGCCACCGGCGTTTCCACTGTTTCTTCTTTCACACGCTTACGGAATTCATCGCGCAGCTTGTTAATAATTTTGGCAGCAGTGATACCGCCATAGCCTACTGCACTATATAAATCATCCAAATTTCCAAAATTATGTTTTTTTAGCACCTGTCCAATAGTAGTATCGTCAAACAGCTGTGTATGGGTATAGCCCGATTTTTTCACTTCTTTTTCCATCAGGTCTTTTCCATGTTGGATGTTTTCCTCCCGCCGCTCTTTTTTAAACCACTGATTAATTTTGCTGCGGGCACTGGATGTTTTCACAATTTTCAACCAGTCGCGGCTGGGTCCATGCACCGATTTGCTCGTCAAGATATCCACAATGTCGCCATTTTGCAGCACATAATCTAACGGTACCAGCTTCCCATTCACCTTTGCGCCCATCATTTTTGCACCAATCGCACTATGGATGCTATAGGCAAAGTCAATGGGACAAGCACCCGCCGCCAAAGCAATGACATCTCCTTTGGGTGTGAACACAAACACCTGGTCCGCAAACATGTCTGTTTTCAGCGCTTTCATAAATTCTTCATCATCTGTAAGCGTATCCTGCAACTCCATAATCTGCCGAATCCATGCTAATTTGGATTCTATGCTGGATTTGCTGATACCTTGTTTATATTTCCAATGCGCTGCGATACCAAACTCCGCCACATGGTGCATTTCATGCGTTCTGATTTGGATTTCAAACGGCGTACCGTTTTTTCCGACAACCGTTGTGTGCAGCGATTGATACATATTGGGTTTGGGCATGGCAATATAATCTTTGATACGTCCCGGAATAGGTTTATACATATCGTGTATCGCACCTAAAACAGCATAACATTCCGCCACGGAATCCACAATCACCCGCAGTGCAAAAATATCATAGATTTCGTCAAAACTTCGTCCCTGCGCGTAGGTTTTTCGGAAAATACTGTAGTGATGTTTCACGCGCCCTTTGACATCACCTTTGATGTGGATTTCTTCCAGTTTCGCATCCATTTCCTGTTTTAATGTATTGATATAATCATGATTTTGGCTTTCTTTCTCCTTCACCACGCGGTCAATTTCCGCATAGGCATAGGGATCCAGATATTTCAGTGACAAATCCTCCAGCTCCACTTTGATACGGAACATCCCTAGTCGCTGAGCAATAGGCGCAAAGATTTCAATGGTCTCCAACGATTTTTTACGCTGTTTATAATCCGGCTGCGCATCCATTGTCCGCATGTTGTGCAACCGGTCGGAAAGTTTAATCAACATGACGCGCACGTCTTTTGCTGTTGCAATGAACATTTTTCGCAGATTTTCAATTTGTTCCTCTTCCTGATTGGTGAACTTAATTTTTCCGAGCTTTGTCACACCCTCCACCATATCCGCAATATTCTCGCCAAACAGATGTTTCACTTCATCATGCGTTGCGCCCGTATCTTCAATCACATCATGCAAAATGCCCGCAGCAATGGTCTCGCTGTCCAATGCCATGTCTGCAATAATACACGCTACCTCCAACGGATGACAAATATATGCTTCGCCTGAACGGCGCACTTGCCCCTCGTGCGCTGCACTAGCAAACTCATAGGCACGTACTACAACATCGCGGTCACTGGCACGCGACAGTTTGCTCATCAGGTCGTCAAATATTTCTGTTGGATTGGTGCGCGTTTGAATCATATTCCATTCCCTCTTTCCTTCCGGCGCACCCGCCGGAGCCGGTTTTCCCTTAAACAATTTTTAATAGTTCCCGCATTTTCTTCGTTTTATAAATATCCCCTTTGGTATCTTTTGTTTCCTTCATCTCAATAACCAAAAAGCCGTCCGCCCGGCGGCAAACAATGAGTTCCAGTTCCTCCAGAATGTCCAGACAGTTTTGGAGCATAGTTCGCCCAATCTGCATATCCGCTGCACGTGACACTTTTCTATGCAGTACTTCATTCTTTTCCCGCATCTGCCCATCTATACACAGCCCGCGGATATATTGATACACTGCGCCACATTCACTACGTCCCGGAATACTGCCAGCATGTTCTTCCTCCTGTAGTTTCATGTCTTTTAATGTACATTGCACTGTCCGCTGTCCCTCCCATTCATGGACGGCCAAACTACCTGCTAACGACAATACATCTCCTTCCAGCAGCCCATCTGCGGCAGTGCCCATACCAAATCCAATCGCTTCCAGCTGTACGCCGCCTGTCTCCACCAAAAGCTTCAAATGTTTGTCCCCACTAAGTTTACGTTTTGCACACAGTTTTGCACCCGATATACTAAAACACGGCGCTGGATTATCCGTTCCGCAGGGTTCCAGCAGGTTTAACTCCTCCACTGCCTGCTGCGTCAAGTATTCCGGCGACCACTCAAATTCAATGCGGAGTTCCGGTTGCATATCCGCCACTGTTAAATGCGTGTGTGCATATGCATTAAGCTTCTCCTCCAAAAGCGGGATATTTTCCTTCTCCACCGTAATACCCGCTGCCTGCTCATGTCCGCCAAATTGTTCCAGCAGCTTACCGCAGCTTTGCAGTGCCTCAAACAAATTGAAATGCGGAATACTCCGTCCTGAGCCTTTCCCCATCCCCTCTGTACAGGTTATGATAATGGTGGGTTTATGATACCGTTCTTTGATACGCGATGCCACAATTCCAATTACGCCTTGGTGCCAGCCTTCTCCTGAAATCACCAATACTTTTTTCTTTTGATATGTCCGGTCCTGTTCTATCCGCGCAGTTACTTGCTGCAAAATTTCTTGTTCCATCTGTTGGCGCTGCCGATTTGCGAGTTCCATTGCCATTGCCATTTCTTTCGCCTGCGCTGCGTCCTGACATAACAACAGCCGCACGCCATATTTGGCATCGCCAATCCGTCCAGCCGCATTGAGCCGCGGCGCAATACCAAAACCGACATTCGCTGTCGTAACCGTTTTACCCTTCAGTCCCGCTACCTCTAGCAATGCCTGTAGTCCTATATTTTCTGTTTGCTGCAATTTTTGCAGTCCTGCTTTGACAATCGTCCTGTTTTCTCCTTGCAGACTCACAACATCCGCAATAGTCCCCAATGCCACAATGTCTGCAAACTGGTTTAATACCTTTTGATGGTCTCCATTCTCCAATGCCACAATCAGTTCATACGCCACGCCAACGCCCGCTAATTTGTCAAACGAAAATTCATTGTCAAAACGTTTGGGATTCACCACCGCATCTGCATCCGGAAGCTCCTCCTTGCACTCATGATGGTCTGTAATAATGATTTGCATTCCTAATTCATGTGCCACCTTGCATTCCTGCATGGCAGTGATACCACAGTCCACGGTGATAATAAGCTGCGCCTTTTTTTCTGCCAATGTCCGCAGCGCCTGTTCATTTATGCCATAGCCTTCTTCCGTCCTGCTGGGAATATAAAATCCTGTTTTTGCACCAATCCCGCGCAAATATTGCACCAAAAGCGCTGTTGACGTGATACCATCCACATCATAGTCGCCATAGACAACAATATTTTTCTGCTGTTCTACCGCCTCGCGGATGATGGACACCGCTTTGTCCATATCAGTCAAAAACTGCGGCGGCGTCAATGACTCCGCCGTAGGCTGCACAAACGCCTGCAACTCTTCTTCCATCTCCAGTCCTCGGTTGAGCAGCAGGGCAGCATAGACCGGCGAAATATGAAATTCTTCCGCAAGTTCCACGGCACGCGGTGACTGCGGCGTATATGGTTGATATACCCACCGGCACTGGTTCATATACATTTCTCCAATTCTTTTTATTATATTTATGATATGTAAACTCTTTTTTGATATATGTACATCCATTTTCTTTTTCTCTAAAAACATCTAACATGTATTATATCACATTTTTTTCCATGATTCAATTATTTTTTCATTTCAAAACGACTCTATTAGTTCATACAGCAAATTTCCCCACCTTTTCTCTTACGGTATTCTATCATTTTCCACATAAAAAAGGCGGTTCATGGTTTCTGCTAGCTATGTAGATACTATAATACATATCTGCACCTTTAATATACACACGCCAAAACCTGCGCCGGTGACTGAAACCACAAGTTTATCCTCACTATTTATTATATTTTTTTGGAAACAAGGGTTCCAACGTATGTGCCATCAAACCAGAACACCTCTCCATACATATTCATTGCCCTCCGCACAGGCAGTACATAATATATATGTTTCTATTGCGCTACTTCTGCCGCTTTAGAATCACATGGTCGCTACCAAAACTTTATTGCTAGCGTTTTTCACCGCCAACAACGTCACATCAATCGTACCGTTCTCACCTGTTGCCGCATCAAAAATCTCCGCATACCGTTTTTCTTCCGCTGCACTATGTAAATCATGGCAAATACTGCAACATCTGCCACCGAACATTTTATTGCATTTTTTACGTTTCACCGCGTATTTTTCTTTTTTTATGTCATACTAACAATAAAAGGAGGTGACAGCCATGGCACAAAACAGACCACAGCACTATTCGGACCTCACTTGTTTGATAGAAAACTGTCCACAGGCGAACACATATTTTCAGTCGCTGCCCGACTATGTACAGGACAGCATTCAAAAACGCGGAGACAACATTCATACAGAGAAAGAATTGCAAACTTATGCTGACAATTTATTACGCGGAGATGATTAATTTTTTGTCACGCAAATATAGAGCTGCGCATAGGATGAAGTAGGGAGTACTCCTGATTTTAAATACGGAGGTAATTTTTGTGAACCGTAATTGTTGCTGCTCCCGTTGCTGCTGCAACCGAAATTGCAGATGCCAGCGTAGAAACCGCTGTTGCTGTTGCCATTGTTGTTGCCGCTGCACGCAGACTGATACCATAAGAACCATCCGGCGCGATTGCTCTTGTATGCAATTCTAATGCGCATAAACAAAACCGGTTGCCTGACAGCAGAACAATTCTGCTATCAAACAGCCGGTTTTTATCATTTCTTTTTTTGTCACCTACAACGCGTGATGCGACCGCTTTTATGAGCGGGTCGTATCCATTTCGCCAAACCTACATCTTTTTATTCCCGTTGTTCGGACGCCCATAAATTTCACAAATTCTCGCCAACACCTGTAACTTCCCGAATAACTACATTTCACACATGAAAGCGATTTCAACTCTCCTACCAATCTGCCATCCGCACACTGTTCATAGAATAACAAAATCTCCTGCATAAATACCACTTTGCAATATGATTCCTCGTTCATCACACCACGCAGCCGCTCCAGTTTTCGTTTTTTACTTTTTAAAATAGCAGCCGCATCTTGCAATATTCCTGCCGCTACTATTGGTTCTTCTAATTTCCCATGCAACACTTTCCATGCCTCCTCGCATCCGATTCCGTATGGATATAAGATTGCAATACACAATGCCAGATAATTTTCTTCCAGTGCATCACGCTCTTCAAAAATTCCCATAGCGATTCCCTACCTCTTCTCTACACGTTCTGCATAACACCCTTCTGCCAACACTCCAACCACAGTTACGCGCCCACAGTACCACTGTATATTTGGGTACAATATCACTCCACCGCATTCTTTTACCACATTGGTCACATTCTATCTCTACATACATCAATCCCCGTTTCTCCTTCCCTGTTTCAAAATTCCCCCAGAATAGGCTTTTCACCCCGACATCGCACATTGATACACTGCATTTTCGACTGTTGTATCTTTCATCCACTCTTTTTCACAACGCCCTCTTCACGCATTTCGTCAAAATTCTACATTTTTTTCATATCTTGCGTAATTTTCGACTTTATTTTATCACGCATTGCACTGTTTGTCAATATTTTAATTGTCTTTTTTATTGCATTGCGCGATTTATTATGTTATACTGAAAAGAAAAGAGGAGGGAGTACATTTGGAATTTTATCAAATATTGCAAGCAGTTATGGAAGAAAAATCTATGCGTATTCCTGATGTAGCGCGAGTTTCCGGACTATCTGATTCCACCATACGAAGTATTTTAACACGCCACTCCAAAACAGTTGCTTTGGATGTTGCTTTCAAATTGGCAAAAGGTCTAGGCGTAACATTAGAATATCTCAACGGCACTGATATGGAACCTATTTCTTCAAACTATTTACTCTTATCTAATCAGGAGCTGCATATGATGCATAAACTGCGTTCTTTTGATGAAAAAAACCGTAGGCAGGTTTATCAATTTGTTGACGATTTAGATAAAGACATCAAAATTGCTGCAATTCTTTTACAATCAGAGCGAAAACAGCAGGCAATTGCCTACGGCGGTAAAGTAGCATCTAGTATTTTATCAGAAGAACAACAGAAAAAACTAGATGAATTATTTAAAAATTTAGATTAATTTGTCGAATTATGTTGTAAACCACTTCTAAACTATATATAATAAACAATAAATAATTATCTTTCATTTTCCATGGTAGAGATATATGCTTTGGAAACCAATGGTATTGCGCTATATCGTTTAAGGAGGCTTTTTTGACATCATGTATTTACAAAAGAAATATGCTCTGTCCGTTTTTGCTGAGCTGGACCATCAAATTTCACATCAATCGCTCAAGCGCTATCTTGCCCGTCACGGTTGGAAACTTTGTTATTACGGCAGGGAATCATCCCACTGCAAGCATTTATCGCAAAAGACATCCGATGATACCATTGGTGAACAAATTATTCGCGTTGCTGATATCGAAAATTATGCGCGCAGCGTCCCTTCTTTCACCTATCAATCCAAAGATAACCGCGCCGTTTTTATCAATTTGGCACGCAAACCGTCCTCGACTAAGATTCAACGCTTGCTGTTGCATGAAATCGGACATATCAAAAACGAACACGAATCCATTGACTGTATTTTAGGGAAAGGAAATTATTATCTGGAAAAAGAGGCAAATTCTTTTATGCACTATATGCTGCAAGAGCAACGACCGCATTCTATGAAAGAATTTATCACATTTCACAAGGTTAAAATTTCATTTATCAGCGTCCTCATACTTGTTCTTTGCTGTCTCTCTGGCTTTCAGTTTTTGCAGCGCCCTGCCTCTGATGATATTCTCACCTCCGGCACCAGTTCCTGGGAACATACAGAAAATGATGTTCCTACTACCGCAAATCAAACGCCGCCAGAACATAACAGTGCTGATACGCCTGAAAACACTCTGCCGCCTGCTATCAAAATATCTCCCGGAAACCAATATACCTATGCAGCCGGTTCCGGTGTACCACCATCAGGTTCGCCTAGTACCGTTTCGCCTTCCTCCGCTCCCATTGTTCACTCTATTCAATTGGATGATACTACCATAGTATATGTTGCCAAGACGGGACGCGTCTATCATCTGTTTGCAGATTGTTCCTATATCAAAGGGCACGATGGTGTGACTGAACTCCCCTATGCTTATGTCGGCAATAAATCTCTTTGTAATACTTGCCAGAAAAAATTTTTGGAACAGCAGGCACCATAATAGTTTTTCTATACCTGAGAACTGTGTCAAATTCATCTCTCTTGCGCGCAAGAGGAACCTCCTCTACCAGCTATACATCACCGCTTCCTCGTCTCGAGCGAAAAAAATATTTTGTCGGTGCTTTCGTTTTATAAATAGTTATAAAGCCGACAACTTTGTTTTACACCAGTTGTCGGCTTTATACGGTGTTTTCATTTTGATACTGTCACTTTCCTCCGGTTCAGATTTTGACAAAAAACTGTGGTATCAAGGATACGTTTCTTTTATTTTATATCTATTTTTTCAACCTATATTTCTACAACCTTCAGATATCATTAGCCCTCAAAGACAGACAAAGTTTTTCAAACGAAAATCCTGCCAGTGACGGATTTTATCCCAGTCGGGTGTGTTTACTGATAGTACTATTCCCATTTGAAATATTTTAAAGAAATAGCACTACACATGACCGTAATCGTTATCATAACAATTATAGGAACTATCATTCCGCTAATCGGTAAACCTAAAGATGCGGCTTTCAACAATTTTATTCCCTGCGTCAACGGTAAAATATCAACAACTGTCCGAAGCGTCACGGGCATGACCTCATATGGAATTGTTGCACCGGAAAATATCAACATCGGAAAATATAATATGCTTGCAATTATGCTTGCAATCTTTGTGTTTGGGGCAATACCACCTACCATCATACCAATGCTGAACATAGATATCATAACGAAAAGATATCCGCCCAAAAAACAGGCATAGGAACCGCGGAACTGCATTCCAAAGAAAATAACTGCTGTAGTATATAACAGCACAAGCGAACTGAATGCATATAACATATAAATAGTCACTTGCACCACTAAAATCATCGCCGGGTTAACAGGTGTTACCTGATAGCGTTTCAGAATACCTTTGCTGCGGTAATCTGATATCACGAGCGGCAGTCCCATAACTCCGCCAGCGCAAACTGCAATCGTCGAAAGTGCACCAAAAGACTGCTCCAGAAATGTATAATCCGCTCCTTCAAAAGCAGACCGGTTTCCATATAGAATGCCGAGAATCACCAATACCACCAACGGCATACAAATCGCAAACAGAAACATATCCATTCCCCGCAACGATAATTTACCTTCTGTTTTCAACATTGTTCTAAATGCTTTCATCTATTCTTTCCTCCTCTGTATACCAAAGATATGCCTCCTCAAATTTCTCATATGGACTGCTTTGGATCGCTTCCGAAACCGTGCCATGAAAAACAGTTTTTCCTTTTTTCAAAATGCAAATATCATCACATAACGCTTCTACCTCCTCCATAAAATGGGAAGTTAAAAAAATAGTTAACCCTTTTTCTTTCAGACTTGAAAGGATTTTCCATACTTTCCGCCGCGCCGCTGCATCAAGTCCTGTAGACAATTCATCCAAAAAAATGACTTCTGGGACCGGTATGAGGGCAAGAACAATAAACAGGCGCTGCCGCTGCCCGCCGGACAACTCTTTGACAGGGCTATTCTGTTTGTCCATGATGTCAAATTGGTATAACAAGTCTAATGGTTCTGCCGCCGCTTTGTATAGCGATGCCACCGTCTCACAAAGTTCTGCAACTGTAATGTTATCCTGATAGTTCATTTCCTGGAATTGTATCCCTACTTTTTCAAACAGTTTTTTACGGTCCGAAATAGGATTCATCCCCAAAATAGAAACCTCTCCACTGTCCGCTTTCTTTGTTCCCAACATACATTCAATTGCCGTACTTTTTCCGGCACCATTGGCGCCGAGCAGTCCAAAAGCAGTACCACGTCTTACTGTTACTGTGAAACTATCCATGACAAGCTGTTCGCCATAAGATTTCATAAGTTTCTTTGCCTTGATTATTTCCTGCATAACCTTTCCTCCTTTATTTCTATATAAAAAAGTTTACCACCAACAGAAACATTGGTGGTAAACTGGAGGGTTTAAGAAAATTTTATTTTCATATCATTCAATTTATCTAATAATTTTTTTGCATTATTTTCCGCTTCTGTCAAAGAAGTTATCAGTCTATCGCACACTGTAACAACATCCGTATCCACTTGCGGAGTGTCCAGCGCCCGCTTGATATCTGTATTCGGATTTTCTGAAAACTGAAGCAACATACGTAAAATTGCTTCCATGGAATAATTGGCACACCGCAACGAACGAATGACCTTCAATCGCCGTATTTCCCTTTCGGTGTACACCCGATATCCATTATGTCTGCGTTTCACCGTTAATAGCCCATTCATTTCCCAATTTCTTAAGGTATCCATCGAAATATTCAAATATACCGAAACCTCTTTTCTTTTCCAAACACATTTATTTTCTGTTGGTTCACCAGATAGAATCTGTCCTGCAATTTTGGTCGCCTCTTCCGCATTTGCACGCTCCTGCCGGAGCTGCTCTAAATACTCCTGCGTGAGCTGTAATGCTCTATCAAAATCACCCGTTGCTGCTGTTTTGACCATTTCGACCATTTTCTTCCGCAAACCATTTTGCAATATCTCACTTTGAAATGCAAGACGTGCAAGCTGAAACTGTGCAACATGGAAATCCGTAAATATACGGTATCCATTGGGTAAACGCTGCGGCTTTGGTATCAACTCCCACGATTCATATAACCGAACTGTATTGGGATGTATGCCAATCATTGCTGCAATTTCAGCAGTTCTATAAGTGTTCATTATTTATCATCTCCGTCCCCCAAAAGCTTTTACACCTGACTGCACGGAAGCTTTTTGGTTTATGATAATGATATCACAAATCAAAAGTCTGGTGTTATAGTGGAGCGTTTCTTCATCAGAAATTCTATTATTACCACAGCGTCGAAAAAATTCACTTTATAATGATATATCGTTCCCCACATTCATTATAAATCGCTTGAATAGCAACCGCCGCAATATTTTATATAAAAAATGACCCACAAGGATTTATGCGTTTCCTTGCAGGTCATTTTCATCAAATATCATTTTCTATGCCAACTATCTATTTTACCAATACGGATTCCATTTCTTTGTGAGACGCAGCAAGCCTTCCATATAATAGTAGTCGCCCCAAATGCAGCACTCATCGTCTCCCAGTCCGTCTCCTTCTTGTCCCTCGCGCGTTGTTTTCACATACACGCCGTGTTTAAGCAGTCCGTTAGATTCCTCCTGCGTTGTACGATATTCCTGTGCCAGATGCATCATCATATCTCCCGCAGCATTTCGATATAACAGCTTATGTTCATCTTCATCCGGCAAGTGTTCCGCAAGCTCCAACAGTCCACAGGCAATCACGGGCGCGGCCGAAGAATCGCGTGCATCATCGTCTCCTGTAAAAATGAAATCCCAAGTGCATACATGGTCAGATGGAAGCCGGTTTAAAGAATAGTTTGCCACACGTTTACCCATTTCCAAAAATTCAGGGTCCAACGTATAGCGGTATGCCAACGCAAGACCATATATAACCCACGACTGTCCCCGCGACCAACAGGAATCATCATTATATCCCTGTCCCTGACTTCCTCTGCCCGGTTCGCCGGTAAGTTCATCAATTTGGAAAATCTGATAAGTAGAAGCATCATCCCGAATCATATAATTGCAGACTTGCGTAATGTGGCTGAGCGCTTTTCTGTAATAGTCATGGTCACCGGTAGTCTGCGCTGCCCAAAACAACAGCGGAATGTTCATGGAGCAATCAATGATAAAGGTCCCTTGCGGATTCCAGTCCCGCACCTGAATAATTCCAGCACCTTCACTGAAGCGTTTTGCCAGTTGTTCCGCCGCACGCAGTCCCAGTTCCTTTGCTTTTTCTGCACCAGTCACTTTATATTGTGCTACAATCGAAGGCGTATAAATGAACCCAATATCATGATGGGACAAAAATTGAAACTTATCCAGCCGTTCTTTATAGTCATCATACTGTGCTTCCGCAACCGCGCGGAACAATTCATTGCCCGTCAATTCATAGCTTGCCCAAAGCATTCCTGTCCAAAAACCTTCCACCCAGTCATTTCCGTTTTTCTGTTTGCCATAAATCAAATTTTCACTGGATGCCATTGGGTAATCATGTACAAATTCGCTTAAATTTGCAAGAATCTGGTCTGTGGCACTACTCACAGCCTCCTCTAAAAATGCAGAATCATAGCGGAATTGTTGTGGATTTTTTACCTGTTCAAAGGTTACACGCTCCCTATTTTTCATATCACTACGCCCTTTCGTATTCATGATTTTTTACCCACCTATTAATAGTGATGCTTTTTCAATGTCGTTCTATTTTACTATAAATATTTTTTTAAAGCAACATGCGCCAGATATTTTAATTTTTTAAAAACAAGAATTAGCTTCTATTTCATCTATTATACGTTGATTATCACATTTATCCTTATTCATTTGTATTCTATTCGTCTATTTGTTATCCTTACACATATAACGATAACGTCATCCAACTTATAACTTATTTCCACCAAAAAAAAGATGTTCACCGCTTTGCAGTGAACATCTTTTTTTGGTGGAGGGAGATGGATTCGAACCATCGAAGTCGAAGACAACAGATTTACAGTCTGCCCCCTTTGGCCACTCGGGAACCCCTCCATATTCAATTATATGAAACATGCAGGGCGCAAAAATGCGCCCACTGCTGTTTTCTGGAGCTGATGATGGGACTTGAACCCGCAACCTGCTGATTACAAATCAGCTGCTCTGCCAATTGAGCTACATCAGCAAATCGACTGAAAAAGGACTACCTTTAACCGACTTCATTATTATAGCACATGGATTTCCATTTGTCAATATCTTTTTTAAAAAATTATACTTCCTTTTCATACAATCGTTTTCTTCCACTACCACTCATTCTTTTCGCCAATCACAAAATTGCTCTGTCTCGTTCACTATCATCTATTATATATTGCACCATTTTTCTGTTCTTATTACTCTAACATCAATTCTTTTCTCAAACACAACCTAAAAATTTCTTGCTTATTTGAAATGCAGCATTGGGGTACAAAAAGAGTACAAATAAAAAAGCGGCTTCCGTGAAGCCGCATATTTCCTGGTGTTGAGCAAGTCTATAAGCCGAGTTCTGTATTGGACAATCATCTATCTAGACCGCATATTACTATACGGTTCAAGCCACCTACCTATTAGAAAC
>CATIYX010000441.1 GCA_949739095.1 uncultured Clostridia bacterium
TGCTTACAAGACGCAGCACCGCGGCGGACGTGGTATTTCCGGCATGAATACGCGGGAAGAGGATTTTGCAACGGAAATTTTCGTGGCTTCCACGCATGATTATATTCTGTTCTTCACCAACCGCGGACGCATGTATAAGATAAAGACCTATAAAATTCCTGAAACGGGACGGCAGGCGCGTGGTACAGCGCTGGTGAATCTGCTGGAACTTGAGGCGGAGGAAAAAGTGACCGCTTGCATTCCCATGAGCGAGTTTGAAGAAGGAAAATATTTGCTCATGCTGACGAAAAACGGCGTTATCAAAAAGACAGAACTGCAAAAATATGATTCCTACTACCGCGGGCTGAACGCTATCACGCTGGATGACGGCGACGAACTGATTCGCGTGAAAAAGACAGACGGCACGGCAGAAGTGATTATCGGAACCTATCTCGGTAAAGCAATTCGTTTCAGCGAAGAAGATGTACGTACCGTGGGACGCAGCGCGCGTGGAGTACGCGGCATGAAGCTGTCGGAAGGCGATTATGTGGTTGGTATGGCAATGGCGAATGACGACATGGAATTGCTGACCGTGACGGAAAAAGGGTTGGGTAAAAAGACGCCGATTTCCGCATACCGCAAGCAATCGCGCGGCGGTCTGGGTATCAAGAACTATATGATTACCGAGAAAACAGGCAATATTGTCGGCATTAAGACAGTGAACGATGAGACAGATGACTTGATTCTGATGACAGAAGGCGGCATTATCATCCGTATTCATATTGATGAAATCCGCTCTTGCGGACGTGTGTCGCAAGGTGTGCGGCTGATTCGCGCCGGTGAGGACGACACCGTGGCGGCAATCGCGAAGATTGAACGCGGTCTGGGCGAGGAAACGGAAGCGGAAACGCTGCCGGAAACCCTACCTGGAGAGGAACCGCAGGATTTCACCGCGGAGGCTGAGGCGGAGGAAACCGCACAGGAAGCGGCTGAGGCGGCAGAACCGGAAGAATAAAATTGTGATATAGAAACGCCCGTGGCGGAAAATTTCCGTCGCGGGTTTTTTATGATTTTGGGAAATGTTTCACCAAGTGTCACTCCGAATATATATATCTCCCCCGAAAATGTCCTCCGACTTTGGGCTATGCCCAAATTCTCCCACTTAATTTTTCTTGGAGATATATATTCTCCGCTTTTGCCCCCCGTTTTCGCCGAGAAATGTCCTCCAAATGTCGCTA
Organism: uncultured Clostridia bacterium; assembly: GCA_949739095.1. GTDB lineage: Bacteria > Bacillota > Clostridia > RUG12999 > RUG12999 > JAAWTG01. The sequence continues at coordinate 1,218 of CATIYX010000441.1, forward strand.
CGGATAATGTATCAACGAAAAACGAAACAAACCAATATCAGAATTGAGGTGATTGAAATGAAAGCGGAATATGATTTTTCAAAGGCAAAAAAGAATCCATATGCAAAAAAATTGAAAAAACAAATCACAATCAATATTGATGAAGATACAATAGCATATTTTAAAAATCAATCGGAAATTTCAGGTATCCTGTATCAATCTATATCTTGCTGATTGTGCAGCAAATAAAAAAACAGCTTCATATACAATGGAATTAAGCAGTTCATTTTTTAAGAAAACATTTTGTACCCACAAAAGGCGTGATGGTCTTGCAACCATCACGCCTTTTGTGATAAAATATATAGGTGTATACCTTCCTTAAAAGAGGTGTATGCCTTAGGGAGAGTATTCATTTAGGAGACTTATCTCGGAGCACTGCACTGGGAACAGCGGCGATATCCTTGCGCCTTTGCGGCTTCCAGTGTGGTGGGGACTTTACTTTGCCGTAGGTGTGAACA
>CATIYX010000442.1 GCA_949739095.1 uncultured Clostridia bacterium
AAAGAATCCGGCAAAGACGGATGAATATTTGGAGCTGTTCGTAGATTTGCAGTTGCAAATTCACGAGAAAAAAGCACCACTGCTGAATAAATTAAAAGATAAATTGATACGCCAGATTGATAGTTTAAAAGATGAATTGGACGCAACAGCTCGCTATGAACTACATACACGTCTGGATGGTATGCCGAAACATACCAAAGTGTGTCACGGCGACTTCAATCCAACCAACGTTATTATCAATAAAGAGGGTGCGTTTGTGATTGACTGGTCCCATGCAACGCAGGGGAATGCGAGTGCGGATGCGGCAATGACATATTTGTTATTTGCTCTGGAATCAGAAGAACTTGCGGAAAAATATATGACATTGTTCTGCAAAAAGAGTGACACAGCGAAACAATATGTGCAGCAGTGGCTGCCCATTGTTGCTGCGGCACAGATGACAAAGAAGAACGATTCTGAACGTGACTTTTTGGCAAAATGGATTGACGTGGTAGAATACCAGTAAAATAAGCTGACGAAACCAACTTCGGTTTCAGATAAAAGAAATTCGCAAGGGGACAGGAACCTGCATGTCAGGTTTTCATCCCCTTGTTTTTTTGTGGTCGTTTTAGGGCAATCAATAAGGGAGAATTTTTAGGAAAAGTCGGATATTTCCCGAAAAATAAAAAAATTTTTAAACAGCGGATTTGCGCTTAATACGGATATTTGCGGGAATGGGTACCTGCGAAAATGGCAGAACGGCACAAAGTGTTTGTGGTATAATAAAAAAGGGGACTCCGCTCAGAGAGGAGTACTTCTGAATGATGAAAAAATGACAAGAAAAAAGGGAGGTCTGCAAACCAAAAGAAAGGAAGATTTTTGTGAGATATAAAAAACAGTTTGGGCTAGACGATAGCTGGACAAGCATTTCCATGCAGGCAGGTCATGACGCAACCTTGCAAAATGCCAAGGAGTTTGCTGACATGCGACGCAGCCGCCCGCAAATCATTGAAGTGGATGAAACAGGTAAAACACCGAAGGTAAATGGACACATAACCTATGACGACAAAAAATATGAACGTGACCCATGGCGTATGTATCAATATAAACCATCGGCGTCGGAACCGCAGGGCGACCCATCGAAACGGGCACAGGGCAGAGCGGTCTATGTGAGAGAAATTCTGCCCGGCGGGGATACTCGTATCATGGAAAAGGATGAATTTAAAAAGGCAGACAACCGATCGGTGGACGGCAAAAAAAACCAAAATGGCAGCAGCTATTTTGACCAGCTCTATCAAATTACGCGTACCGGCGCACAAGGACAGCAGGAATATGATACCAGCCTGTACCGAACGGAAATGGCAACGAAGGAGTTTGAAAACAACAAATATCTGATTGAACAAAAAGCGGCGCTGGCACAGGTGCCGCCGGCGATGTTGGGAGCGGCATTGTTCCATTTTTATGGTGACACCTCCAATAACGCAGAGAAATATCAGTTGACGGACAAGGAAATTGACGAACTGTTTCGTGGAAGTGACCTTGGTAAAACCGGCATGAACGCCGATGCCCTGCGGGAATATACAAAAACGCAGGAGGGCGCGGCAGAAGTAGCGGCTTATATTTTACGTGTGGAAGCCCTAAAACGCGGCTATGACTTGTCCAATTTAAAAGGTACACAGGGACAGGAAATTTTGGCAGCATTTAACCGCCGAATGAAAATATCCGATACCAAAGGGGCGATTACCAAACAGTTGGTGCCTGTGTTTGAAAACATCTATGCGTCTCTGCCAGGTAAGGAGCGGGAGGTCAATTGGCTGGAGGACAGCGATAACTACTATGATTATGCCGATGTGTTCGGAAGGTAAGTGTGAATCACGAAAGAAAGGTGCTTGGCGGTTATGCCAAGCACCTTTTTGGTATCTTTTCATAAAGCTGAGGAATCAGATGTCTTTTGTTGCTATGGTTGGTATTGAAACGTGTAAATTATATATGATACTATTGAAATATTCTTCGGATACCTGCAACTGTTTTTTTAAAATCTCAGCCCATAAATGTTTTTTTATTTCTCCGCTGCCGCGGGAAATTTTTGTCCGTCTGATATTTCCGTTTTCATCAAATTTCCTGTAAAAATAGTGGTCGGTAGATTTATATAGCTCCCAGCCGTCACGGTCACAAAAACGCTTTAATTCTTTCCAACTTGGCACGATATACACGCTCCAATCTTGTGAATATCGTCAAGCAGCAACGCTCTTAATACATATGGAATGTGTGCTTTTCGGTTGGGGGCACCGGACCATAGCGAAAAGTCGTTATAAAAATCAGTTGCATAGTCCAGAATAGACTGTGCCAGCTTCAATGTAGATTCCTCTTTAGTTGCCGCATTTTCTGCCAGATCAAGTTCATTAGATGATAAGGTCACACTACCATCTTCTTCGATGAGTTCTGTTGCAGAAAACGTATAGACAGAGAGCATGTCGGCAAATATAGCTTCATTGGCAAGAATCATACAATCTCGCGTTCGTTTGATAAATTGAGGTTTTTCTCTCACCGCATTGTCGATAATTTGGCTCCAGTTTTTTCTCGCATCAGTTGCATTAATCGTAAGCATATCGTTCATCTCCCTTACCTCCATAATAACATATTATGTACATTATGTCAATAGTGTACATAATGATACTATATGCAGAAATGATAGAAACGATACGGTATTTATTGTTTTAGAACATTTCCTACAATATTTGCGCATTAGAAGAACGTGGATATGGTTTCTTCTCATCTGTGAGTCCGAGAAGATAATCTGTAATATAAGAGACAATAGGTCAAATTGACCATATTTTTAACTATATTCTATGTTATAATGTAAATCGCAACGCAGAATATATTTAAAAAGAAAGTGGGATTGATTATGAACGAACAAAAAGCACCATGGTTGCACATGGACGACAAAGGCGAGAGAATTCTTGTTGATTTCCGAACAGAATTTTCCCACGACGCATATATCCGTGAACTGGGTGAAGCGGTGGAAAATTCGCTTGCCCATGAGGAAAACGAACTGTTGAAAGAACTGGAATACCGTCTGAGGCAATCATTGGACAAAGAAAAAGGAGAACTATTTCTCCGATATGCGGATACCCACCGCATTCAATTAATGCGGGCAGAGGGCGAAGCCTATATCAAAGGATATTTCATGGGCGTGGAAGCAGGAAGAATTTTGGAAAAATATGAACGGGGACGGTAATACAAAAACGTAAGCGGAAAGCAGATACTAAACGGAAGATATCCCTCCCCCCAAAAAGCAGAGAATACGCAGGAAGCAGCGTAAGGAAAAAAGATACCAGAGAAAAAGTAAGAGGGGGAGGAGCCGCAGGCGACGGAAGACATTTTTCGTTGGTACTTTTTTCCTTATGTAGTCATTTAGGACGGCTTCGAGAGAGATATCGTCTGGCGCACCTTTGGGACATTGGGCAAGATTTTATCTTTAGTGACACGCAACATACCCTTATACAAAGCATTTTCCCCAAAGACAATTCTGCAACACATCAAAGGAGTGAACGCAGCATGTTCAAAATCAAAAACGACTTTTGCCGCCGAAACATTGCACGGACCATACGGTTCACCGCCCCGCTTTTGCAACAACTCAAGGAAACCGCGCAGCAAAACAACATTTCTCTCAGTCTGCTGGTATTGCAATGCTGCAAATATGCGCTGGAGCATATGGAAAACACTCTAAACCGGCAGCATACCATAGGGCATATTCAGGGAAATGACTGAATTTGTCGGACGCTTCATGCCAAAACGCTTAACTTTATTTAAGTTATATGCCTATCATAGTGCAGCAAAAGTCTTTCCCGCGTCAGCATTTTGCTGCGCGGGTCTTGTTTTATGAAGTAAGAAAAGAAATGATAGGCATGTATTTTTGTAAAATTAAAAAAATTTATGAAAAAATAAAATGATTGTATAATAACTAAAACGATAGATTGTTCCAAAAAGATATCAATTGATTTATAATAGAATCAATTGATAAGAAAGGGGGCGTTATCGTGCAGTTGAATTATAAGCTGATTGGCAAGCGTATAAGACAATATAGAAAACAGCTTGGCTTAACACAGAAAGAAGTTGCGGAAAAAGCAGGAATATCGGAACAATATTGTTCTGAACTGGAATTAGGAAAAAAAGGCGGTACTCTTGCGGTTTATTATCAACTCGCGCAAGCATTAAATGTAAGTTTAGATAGCTTGGTCATGGATAACGTCTCAAATGATAATTCAATAGCAACATCAGCACTAATAAACCGAATACAGAACTATACACCTGAAAAGTATGAAATGTTGTTATCCTATATGGATTTTTTAGATTTTATTAATTAGAGTGTATGATATCTATTCATGAAATAAGAATACAATTTAACAAAAAGCGGCTATTATGCAAATATATAATAGCCGCTTTTTGTTAAATTATTGATAAATAATTTTTTAGAGGGCACTAGAAGTCAGTTCAGTATGATAGCTACGTTTTTGGGGTCTCATTAACAGCAAGTAAGTATATGCATAACTTTCATATTCCGTTCTTAACTGTTGTATCTTTTTTGCTTTTTTCATTAATTTTTTTTCCAAACGAATAACTTTTTTAAAAAGCAATTGTAAATCCTCGTCATTTGAAAAATTTGTCTTTCGTAAATACAACATAAATGGTATCCATCCTTTCATAAAATAAATCTATCGATATTATTATATAACGAAAGATTTATTTCTGCAAGGGGATATTTTGTCGAATTGTTCATAAATTATCGACACAATTTTTTAATATTTGCAGTTTGCTATCAAATTTTTTCAAAAATATAAATCAATCGATATATAAATAAATTATTCGACAATTCTAATTATTGGTTAAAATGGATATAATATAACCGTAAAATTGGAAAGGCGGTATATCCTAAAATGAAATCCTTTGACATTGTGGAGTTAGACTATTATAAAGTTGGACAAAATATCAGACGTTTCAGAATACAATCAAAATTAACGCAAGATGGTCTGTCTGAACGTGCAGGATTGTCAAAACAATACTTGTCTTTGTTAGAAAAGGGAAAAAAGAAGGGCAGATTGGAAATTTATTACCATATTGCACTGGCGCTCAATGTTACAATGGACACATTGATAGGAAATCAGGCGCCATTGGACAGTGCAATCAACCATAGTGATATAGTAGAAAAAATCAGTAATTATTCACAGAAACAATATGAACAGCTTATTGATTATATGGGATATATTGATTATGCCGCTGATAAAGAGAGAAAGTAATTCGTATCATATTTATCATTTTGTTAAAACAAAAAAGAGATGGCAGTGCCATCTCTTTTTGCATTTTTAGAAAGTAGAATTTTTATTGCTCTACCAGACGTTTGGTGTCGCGGGCAATCATGAGTTCTTCGTTTGTCGGAATCACCAGTACGCGTACCGGAGTACCGTCTTTGGAAATGTCCGCTTCTTCGCCGCGCACATTGTTCTTTTCAGGGTCAATCGCAATACCCATAAATTCCAGACCTTCCACGCTGTCGGCACGAACTTCCGCTGTGTTTTCACCAATTCCGGCCGTGAACACCACCGCGTCCACACCACCCATTGCTGCAGCATAGGAACCGATATAGCTTTTTACGCTGTAGGTAAACATATTCAGTGCCAATTGTGCACGTTCGTTGCCTTCATGCGCGGCTGCTGTCAGGTCACGAAAATCGCTGCTGATACCCGAAACACCCAGCACGCCGGATTCTTTGTTCAGCTCTGTATCCACTTCTGCAACAGTCATGTCGTTTTTCTTCATCATATAGGGAATAATGGCAGGGTCGATTTGTCCGCTGCGTGTTCCCATCACCAAACCGTCCAGCGGTGTGAAGCCCATGGAGGTATCAATAGAATCTCCGCCTTTGACTGCGGCAATGGAGGAACCGTTGCCCAGATGGCAGGTTACAATCTTCAGTTCTTCAATCGGACGGTTCAGCATAGCTGCCGCACGCTGGGAAACATATTTATGAGAAGTTCCGTGGAACCCATATTTCCGAATTTTGTTTTTGGTATATTCTTCGTAGGGCAGTCCATACATATAAGCATAGTCCGGCATGGTCTGATGGAATGCTGTATCAAACACGCCGACTTGCGGAATGTCTTTGCCGATTGCATTTTCACATGCTTCAATCCCAATCAGGTTTGCAGGATTGTGTAGCGGCGCCAGGTCAAAACAAGCACGAATTGCCGCTTTTACTTCATCGGTAATCAACACCGAACCGTTGAATAATTCGCCGCCGTGCACAACGCGGTGTCCCACTGCGGAGATTTCAGACAGGGAAGAAATCACCCCATGATTTTTGTCGCACAGTGCATCCAGCACCATTTTGATAGCGTCTGTGTGGTCTTTCATGGGTTTTTCGATTTCTACTTTGTCGCCGCCTGCCGGAGAATGTTTCAAAACAGAACCATCAATCCCAATTCTTTCACAGTTTCCTTTTGCAGTAACAGATTCGTCTGCCATGTCAATCAATTGGTATTTGAGGGATGAACTCCCTGCATTAATCACTAAAACGTTCATATTACTATTTGTCCTCCCTTATGCTTTTTTGCTTTCAATCGCCTGTACGCAGGTGAT
>CATIYX010000443.1 GCA_949739095.1 uncultured Clostridia bacterium
TGCCGGAACTGATTGATTTTGGGTATATCAGCAAAATACAGGCGGAACAACAATTTGTTTGGAACAGCCGTGTGAAATCCAAAAGCAGCAAATATCGGATTCATGTACCGCTGAAAAATGAGGGGGCTTATTTGTTGGTACACAACGATTTACAAACGCTATACAGCCAAGTGTTTGGCTGATATATGAATACTATATATAGTATCCGAATGCAAATTCGCGTTTGAAATTCATAACTTTCTTCCTGTATTATTATAACCTTCTCATCTGACACATGATATGGAAAGTTTTTCATGCAAATCAGCATGACGGAGAAACGTATAGTATTTCAAAAATCACCTTATGATTGTCTCATGGGCGGAGAGAAGCGCGGACCATTTCGATTTATTACAGAAGAAACGTGCTGCACCTGCGCCGGCATGGAAATTGGACAAGGCATTCTGCCGGAAATGCAGCGCAGCACGTTATATCTGTACTACGCAGAGATTGATATTCCTGACCGCATGGAATGAAGCGCTCCCGACCGAATAGATGGCGGAGAAACAGAAAACAAAAGGATGGCAGGGGAAAATCGAAGGCGTATGGCATACGGCGCCGCGTAAATGGAACCGGAAGCCGACCCGCCCATGAAACAAAAACAGCAGAGTGATGGAAATGAAAAGGGAAAATAGCAAAAACCGTTTGGGACAGCAGACTTGTGGGTGAACTATCTGAACCCAAACGATACATAAAGTGAACAGAATAAAAAAGGAAGTGAGCATATGAAGGGGGAAAACCATAACCCATTATTCCCAAAAATGGAGGACCGTTCCAAAAAAATGCCGCCGCAGGACAGAGTGGTGTTTGACTGCAAAATAGATTTGGCGGGACTGCCTGATGAAACATATGGCGTTGAAGTGCTGAATGAGAAGAAAGAACTCATGAAAGAAGTGACGGGCGATAAGCCGCTGGAGGAACATCAGTTTCGGGTAGACTATACGCATGGATACCTGTATTTTCATCCGGTGCATAACAAAAAAACGGTGACAATCCAGAAATACTATAGCCGCGGTATGTTATATTTTCCGGCCAGCCGTGTGTATTCCATTGATGAACACGGCAGAATTGATATTAACAATACCTTACAGGACTATATTGATTCCATCAAAACATGGATTTTTCAAGGAGAGTATCAGGCGGGAAAATCATATACAGCGAACAATTCGGTCTATAGCGACGGCTCAATTTACATTGCCAAACAAGATGTGCCGGCAAACAAAATACCCAAAAAGAATCCGGCATATTGGCAGCCAATGAGCAGCGGATTTCTATACCGCGGAGAATATAACAGCAGTGAAGTCTATTATCCGCGGGAAATTGTCGCCTACAAAAAAGGCTATTATGCTTGCTTACAGGAAGTGAGCGGCAGTACGCCGGGTAGCGGAGCCGCGTGGCAGGAAATTGTCAGTGTTGACAGCATTTATGAAGCGTGGCAGGGAACAGACGGCAACGGCGGACTGAAACGGGAGATAGCAAAGACGCTGGAGCGTGTAGAAAATACCAGAGATGCAATCGTGCAGGAATGGGAAGGCACGGAAAACAGCGAAGGATTGAAACAGCAGTTGGAAAACATGCTGGACAGTGTAGTCGTTGAGGACAATTTAACGTCAACATCTACGACAAGTTCTCTTTCTGCGAATCAGGGGAAA
>CATIYX010000444.1 GCA_949739095.1 uncultured Clostridia bacterium
ATGAAGCCTATCTCCTATTATAACAATTTTATACCCCTTTTGGCAATACTTTTCTGCAATATTGTGAATTTTTTTTACAAATGGACAAGTTAAATCTACTACACCGCTAAAATTTTGCCGCAAAAGTTCTTCTTCTCTGCGCCCGATTCCATGCGCTCTGATAATGATTTTTTCAGCGTGTTTCTCCCCAATTTCCTCCAGCGGAACGATACCACGCGCCCGAAGGCGGTTGGTTTCCTGTGGATTGTGAATCAATTCTCCATAAGTATAAATTTTGCCGCAGTGCCCCGCCTCCTGTTCGGCAAGCTCCACAGCCCGCCGGACACCAAAGCAAAATCCACAGCAATCCGCCACTTTGATATTACTTTGCAAGACTGCCGTCACCTTCCATCAACACTGCCATACGCTCATAGAGCAAATGTCTCAGTGCCTCCATTTTATCAGTTATCATCTCATCTTCCGTAATTTGGCGCACTTCCTCTTGCATAATACACCTTCCAATTTTCACCTTCATACGCGAAAACGGACGATATTTTCCGCAAATTGCAAGCGGCACAATCGGCACATTGCTGCGCTGTGCAATCACAAGCGCCCCCGGTTTCACATCTTTTTCCCGCAACGTCTTGCGTCGTGTTCCCTGTGGAAACATCAGCAAACTTTCACCATCGCGCAAAATACGGATACAGGTTTTCACTGCGCTTACATCCGCGCCGCCGCGTGTAATTGGCGTTGCACCCAAATGGCGAATCAGCCATGCAAACGGCTTGTTGTGAAACAATTCCTCTTTCGCCAAAAACCGAAGCTTGCGCGGTACCATCACCGCCACCGTTGGCGGGTCTAGATTACTTAAATGGTTACAGCAAAACAGCATACCATCGCCTTCCGGTAAATTTTCTTTTCCTTCCAGACGAATCCAGAATATCAGTTTATATAATGCCAATACAATGGCTCTGATGATCATATAGATTGTTTTATTCAAGCCAACACATCCTTATGCGGTATATTCTCCGCCCAATTTTTTGCTGACCATTTCCAGCAGTGCTGCACACGCCTTCTCCAAACTTAAACCCGTCGTATCCAGTTCCATGGCGTCCTCCGCTTTTTTCAACGGCGCAAATGCACGGCTGCTATCATTTTTGTCCCGTTTTATAATATCTTCCAAAACCTCGTCATACGTGGTATGCACACCTTTTTCCAAAAGCTCCCGATGGCGGCGCTGTGCACGCTCCTGTGGACTGGCAGTCAGAAAAATTTTCACACTGCTCTCCGGCAAAACATAGGTCCCGATGTCCCGTCCGTCCATCACAACATTCTGCTGCTGCGCAATCTCCCGTTGCATTTCCACCAGTTTTAGTCGTACTGCCGGAATCTTGGAGACATCGGACGCTGCCATGGAAACCTCCGGCGTACGGATTTTTTCGCTGACGTCTGTTCCACAGACCAATACTCGCTGCAATCCTGCACTGTCGTGCGTAATATTCATTTCTATTTCAGGAAGGAGACGTCTTACGCCTTCCTCATCCTTTGGGTCCGTGCCGTGCAACAAAGCCCACCAGCCTACCGCCCGGTACATCGCCCCAGTATCAATATAAATAAACCGGCATTGTTCTGCCAGATATTTTGCAAGGGTA
>CATIYX010000445.1 GCA_949739095.1 uncultured Clostridia bacterium
CAATAATAAATTCCAACATTTTTTCAAGTTTCTCACTCCTTTAAACCGTCGTTATCCTTTGACCGCACCAATCATCACGCCTTTGACAAAATATTTCTGTAAAAACGGATATATACACAAAATTGGTACCGTTGCAATGATAATCACTGCATATTTAATCGTTTCCCCTGCCGCCCATGTTTCCGAATCTCCCATGCCTTGTGTCATGGCAGTAGTGTCGTTTACCAAAAGAATGCCGCGCAACACCAATTGCAACGGATATTTACCCGGACTTCTCAAATAGATGGACGCATTAAACCATGCATTCCAATGCGCTACACCATAGTAGAGCAAAATCACAGCAATGGTCGGCATCGCCAACGGTACCATAATCCGCGCCAATATCGTCAAATGTCCCGCACCGTCAATGACAGCGGATTCATGCAGACTTTCCGGTATGGAATCAAAACCTGTACGCATGATAATCATGTTATAGGTGCTGATAGCTCCAACCACAATGACCGCCCACAGGGAATCCATCAGTCCGATACCCTTGATAGTCAGATATTGCGGAATCAGTCCACCGCTGAAAAACATGGTAAACATGATAAACATAGAGATGGGCTTTTTCCACATCACATCTTTGCGGGACAGGAAATAGGCGCCCGCAATGGTCAGCGCCATGTTGACCAGACAGCCCGCTATCAAAATGAATAGCGTGGACTTGTATCCGCTTAAAATGGACGAATTTGCCAGTGCCCGCGTATAGCCGTCCAGACTAAATCCTTTGGGCCACAGCAGGACTCCTGTATGTGCCAGCAATTCTTCGCCGTCTGAGAACGATGCCATGAGTACATGAATCATGGGATACAGTGTAATCACCATGAGCAGCAGCATAAACAGCACATTAAATACGTCAAAACAGCGCTGCTGCCATGAAACTTTTATTTTCATTTTCTTATTCCTCCCTCGTTACCACAAGCTGGTTTCATTGGTTTTTTTACTGATTGTGTTCGCTGCAACCACCAGCACCATATTGACGAAGGAGTTGAACAACCCCACCGCGGTGGAATAGCCATAGTTGGATTCCAGCAACCCTTTGCGGTAAACGAACGAAGAAATCACGTCCGCTTTTTCCATGGTGAGCGAGTTATAGAGCAGAATAATTTTTTCATATCCAACGCTCATCACGCTTCCCATACGCAGAATCAAGAGTGTGATAATCGTAGGCAGAATACAGGGAATATCCACCGCCCAAATCTGTTTCCAACGATTCGCGCCGTCCATGCGCGCCGCTTCATAAAGCGTAGGGTCAATACCTGCCAGTGCTGCCAGATAGATAATGGACCCCCAACCGACTCCCTGCCACACATCGGACGCCACATAAATTGTGGTGAAATAGCCCGGTACGCGCAGCAGATTTTGCCGGTCCATGCCAAACCAAGTACAAACAGTTGTGATGATGCCATCCGGTTCCAGAAAATCGGACAGCATACCACAGATAACGACCAGCGAAATGAAATGTGGTAGATATGTAATAGTCTGCACAACTCTGGAATAGAACTTGCTACGCAGTTCGTTAATCAACAATGCTAAAATAATCGGGCTGGTAAAGCCGAACAAAATGCTGACCAGACTGATACGCAGCGTATTCGTCAGCGTTCTGCCAAAATATACGCTGCCGAAAAAACTCTTAAAATGGTCTAATCCACACCAGGCGCTTCCCAGAATTCCTTTCCCGGGCGAATAACTCTTGAATGCGATAATTGCCCCATACATTGGCACATAATGTACGACTATGTAGAATGCAATGACCGGCAGCACCAGCAGGTACAGCGCATAATTTTTGCGAAAGTCCCGCGCGCACCGCGCCCCAAAGCTGCTGCCGGCGGATATTGCCTCCGCCCGGCGGATAGTTGTTGTATTTTTCATGGTTTATTTGCTCCTCATAAAATCTAAAACATTGCGTAGTCTTTTCTATTTACCGTGCAACATACCGTTCATAAGCTGTTTGATTGATTTCAATTGCCCGTTCAATGCCAAGACGTTTCATCTCTGCATAGTAGCTCGGCAGTTCGTCAAGGCTGGTGACACCGGTGATGAATTTATACATGGTTTCTTCCATATAGGTACCGACATCGTTCATAATGGTGGAATATTCGCTATTTTCTTCTGCCGTCAGCGTCACTGCCGGAAGCGCATAGTCCGTGTTGTCGTTTTGCGACCACATTTCAATGCCTTCTTTTTGTACATCCAGTTTCGCATATTGTTTCATATAATTTTCCGGTTGAATCATGGGTCCGAAATAACTTGCGCGTGCATATTTTGCAATCATGTAACTCATCGGCTGTCCGTCTGCATTATCTGTAATCATGCTTGTATAGGTCGGTATACCGTCCTTCATTTCGTAGGACTCGCCTTCTTTTCCAAACCCATACAGCAGAAATCCTGCATCACTGTAGCCAAAGTCTAACAGCCGCGCTGCCAATTCCACATTTTTGCATTGCGTCGTGATTGCTGCGCTGCCACCGGTGGTCGTTGCATGAAAATTCTTCTGACCAAATTTCGGACGCTCGCCTTTGTTCATCACAGGATATTTTGCCGGCACAAATTCTGCCTGTGGATTTTTTGCTTTGATAGTCGGAATATAAGACCCAAATCCACCGCCGCAGGAGGAGAACAGAACGCCCCATGTACCGCTGATACCCAGTTGTGTCAGACGGCTGTTGTCCACATCTACAAAATTGGGGTCAAGAATCCCATCGGCATACCATTTTGTCATTTTTTGAACAAACGGTGTGAATGCTGCTTCTTCCACCGGACCGTATTTCACTTTTCCATCTTCTACATACATGCCGCCTTTTACGCCATAAGCGCCCAAAAATGCGGAATTTGCATCCATTTTTCCTTTATCAAGCGGCAGACTCAGCGGCACTTCAACACCCTGTTCCTTAAAGGCGTAGAGCATTTTTTCCCATTCGTCTATTGTTTCCGGCACGTCCAGTCCCGCTTTGTCCAGATAGTCTTTACGAATCATCGGTCCGTAGAAGGTATTCAGATAATCGGTTTCGCGGAACATCGGGAAACAATAATATTCTCCTTCGTCCGTCATCACGTCTTTTTTCCAGTCCTCGTGTTTATTCAAAAATGCCAGCAGATTCGGTGCCGCTTTGTCAAACACCTTGTTCAGCGACAAAATGATTTCATCCTCAATTGCTTTGTGCGGACCGCCTGTAAAGTTATACCAGCCCCATTCAATAATATCCGGAAATTCGCGGGACGCAATCATCAGATTAAACTGCTCCGTTACCTGCGTCACCGGCGGATGCTGAAACTCAACATTGATCCCAGTCTGTTTTACCAATTCATCATGGAACACGGTTTCATTCAGACTGCCGAAATTGGCAGCAACACTCTCGTGCATCTGCACCCAATAAGTTACTGTCTCATCTGTGTCAATCGGATAGTTGCCGTCTGTTGTCACCTCGAAATCTACATTTGCTGTCTGACTGTTTCCATTGCCGCAGCCTGCAAGGGATGTAGCTGCTAAAGCCATTGCCAGAAAAACGATTCCCCATTTTTTCATCTTTTTCATTCCTTTCACTTTCCTTCCCTCATGTTTAATATTTTTTTAACGCTTCTGTATTTACTCGGCGTTGTACCCATAATTTTTTTGAACACCCGAATAAAAGAATTGACATTCAAATAGCCCACCTTGTCTGAAATGGTGTTCACACTGCTGTTTGTTTTAAGCAGCAGCTCTGATGCCAGATTGATACGCTGTTTATTGATATATTCCAGCATACCGATATTCATTTCTTTTTTAAATATATTAGAAAGATAGGTCGGATGGAGACGATATTGGTCGGCAATCACTGCCACAGTGAGGTTACTGTCCGTATAGTGGTTGTCAATATACTGCATCACGCTCTGTGCAATTTCCAAACTCTTGGGCTTTTTCTCTGCCTGCGTACAAATTTGTTCCACCAGTTCCACGATAATTTGTTTCATGGTTTCTAAATCCTCCGCATTCATAAATATATCTAAAAATTCGTCTCCCACCAAATCGCCCAGTCCGTTTTCCTCACAAAACCGGACGAGCGTACCTACAATACAATACGCCATATGCTGCAACCGTTTGATATCCTGCAATTTTTGTTTGTCTTTTACTGTTAGAATATCCTGTACCAGCGCCTCCGCGCCCACTTCGTCAGCCGATTTGAGCAGGCTAATCAGCCATTCTTCCCGTTCCTTTGTGTAACGGTAACCGGCGTGGTTCAAAATGTTGACGTCCTCCGGCGTGATAACTTCTTTGCCCAATGCATCTTTATATTTTGCAATTTCCAGCGCTTGGCTGTAGGCAATCTGAATCCTGCTGATGCCGGATTCCGGACTGCTGATGGAGACGGTTGTGACAATCTTTAGCTGTTCTTTCAAAAAACTTTGTATGTACCTGCAATTTTCTGCGAGTTTTTCCTGCACGTCCGCGATATGTTCCGGTGAAACAGAGATTAGCATGGTTACATTTTCCTCCATGCCCATGGAATAGGTCGCGTCTCCCCGTCTGGAAATGATTTCTGTTGCAATGTTTTTCACCGCAAACCGTACCAATTCCGCTTCATTTGCCGCCGCTTCTGTGTTGTCCTCCTCCAGAAATTCGATATAATTTTCTAACATAATAACAACCACCACAAAGCAATCACTCAAAAACGTCATGCGTTCACTTTCAATCAGTTCCTCCTGTGCAGCTTCAAACGCCTGAATGTGTCCATTGCAAAGCATGCTCACATTGAATGTTGTGATTTGGTTCTTCTGTTTAAATAGCCGTTTTTCCCTGTTCCGATTTTCCTGCAACAGATTGTCAATCATACTGTCAATCATACTTTTTTCGTCCCTTGAATCCGTTTGTTTTTGGAACTTTTGCAGCCGGTCAATAATCTGTTCAAACACCACATAATTTTTGGAAGAAACCTTCCACGACAGCCAGATACATAGTAAAATACACACCACTACCAGTGACAGCAGCATGAGCAATGCACTCGGCGATAAAATTTCATATAATTCCACTGCGGCAACATATTGATATCCCAGTTTTTCTGATATCTCGCGTCCAATCGCATACCGTTTGCCACCGAATTTTATGGTTTCATCCTCTTTGTTGCTTACCAAAACAGGCATCATGTTTTTTCCGAAATTTCCGGAATCATAAATAAGCTTTCCTTCTTTATCATAAATAATAAAATACGTACTCCTCTGTTCATCCCAATAACGAATTCCCTCTGCGCTTTGCAGTGCAATCATTGCCCCGAGACCGCCGCCATCTTGTAGTTGTACTGGCATTGTATAAAGAAAGTTACGCATATCCATCTCGCTCTCACTATGGAACAACACCGAGCATAACATATACTGTATATCATAGTTTCGAGTGAGCGCCAGTTTCCAGTCCGAATAGTTCACGTCACTGTTTATGTAATACTGTTTCCAATAATCAAATGGTCGCCAGTAGCCGTCCGCAGTGACAATCAAATCTGTCCGCCGCAAATAAATAAACAGTGTATCGCCCTTTCCAAATCGCTCCATGTAATCTGCAATCAGATTCGATAACGCCTGAATTTTTTGTATATTCCCTTCACTTTTTAGCTCTCCCATCTCATAGGCTGCATTAAAAGCAGGTTCGTTTTCAAAATATTTTACAATCGTTTCATTATTCTCCGCCTTTGTTTCCAGCTGCAGCACCAGATTTTTTGTTTGCAGCTTTCCCTCAAATGCGCGTTCTTTGTTGATTAATACCTGCATGTTGACCCAAAGGGCAACGCACAATCCAATGGGAATACATAAAATCAACAGATAGGAAATAAACCACTGATATTTCATCTTATGCATTTATCTCATCCCCCCCGTTTCTATCAATACTTGATTATATATCGACCGACTCGCAGTCACATTATGTTTAAAAATATTTGTTGTTAGATTCCGGAATCTAACAACAAAGGCATATGCCTTTGTTATCTTCCACGGACTGTTTCTGTTTTACAATTTTATCTTACCACATCGGTGTTTCCCGGCGCAATCGTTCTTTTTTTATACAGTCTACATTTTCACAGATTTTGCGTTATATCCGCATAAAAAGCGGCTATTGCAGTTTTATTTCCGTGTTTATGCCATAATATTTTTATAAAAAAATTAATTTATTTACTGCACGCATACCGGAAGAAACCACCATCTAAAAAAATTGAATGATACCTATTTTAAGATAACTTCAAAACAAAAAATCAGGGAACAATTCCCCTAAAAATTGCTCCCTGATTTTGATTTATTTATCAAAATAAATCTTTGCCCATTTTATTCTGCTATAGGCGCATCGTATTTTGTTTATTTTTTTATATCACAATCTGCCCCAACACCGCTCCAATCGGTTCGCGCAAAACCAGCCCTGCTCGGCTGTCATAAGGTGTTTCACCACGATTGATCAGCGCCAGCTTACTGCCACGAAAATATTGCAGCAATCCCGCTGCGGGATAGACCACAAGCGAAGTACCGCCCACAATCAGCAGGTCCGCCTGTGCAATTGCGCGGACTGATTCTTCCAGCACATGACTGTCCAGTCCCTCCTCATAGAGCACAACATCAGGTTTAATCATACCGCCGCAGGTACACCGCGGAACACCACTGCTCTCCGTCACCGCTTCCAGTCCGTACTGCTTGCTGCACTTCATGCAATGATTACGCATCACCGTTCCATGCAGTTCCCAAACGTTACGCGACCCTGCTTTTTGATGCAGACCATCAATGTTTTGTGTGATAACGGCATCCAGCTTTCCTTTTTGCTCCATTTCCGCTAGTTTAAGATGCGCTTGATTCGGCTGCGCCTGTGCCGCAATCATTTTATCCTTATAGAATCGGTAGAATTCCTCAGGATGTTCCAAAAAGAAGTGATGGCTGATAATTTCTTCCGGCGGA
>CATIYX010000446.1 GCA_949739095.1 uncultured Clostridia bacterium
AATACAACTAAATCTGGACAACAATCCCATTCCTTCAACCATATCAACTTGTGTCATTTGTTTTTCCAGACGCAACTGTCGAACGCGTTCCTTAAACGGAACAACTTCTTCTTTATCAAAACGTGAAGAAAGAGATTTTTTTTCATTAATTCGTCCTAACAAATAATCTAATGAAATGTCAAGCTGCACAGCAATTTTTCGCAAATCGGCAATACATGGATGGGCAAGCCCTTTCTCGTAGTTAGGATAACTGGTCGTTTTAATTCCAAGATATTCCCCAAATTTTCTCTGTGACAATCCTGTTTCAACCCGAAATTCACGTAACCGCTGTGCAAATAGATTCATGATTTATTCTCCTCTTCCCAGTATTCTATCCAGACTGGTTTCAAAAAAATCTGAAAGTTCAATAACTTTGGTATAGTGCGGCATGGCTTCTTGCAGTTCATAAGACTGATACGTCCGTTCTTCCACTCCAAGAAATATAGCCATTTCTTTTTGTGTTTTTCCTTTTTTCTCTCGTTCTATTTTGATTGACCGTGCAAACACCGCTTGTAAATCTTCTGCAAAATGCTCTTTATTCTCAATTGGCGTATTTACTCTTCCGCAAAGAAAATCCAGCGATACATTCAAAACATCTGCAATTCTCGCCATTTTTATAATGGATGGTTTTACCTTACCATACTCATAATTCTGATAAGTCGTTTCTTTCAATCCCGCCAATTCTGCTACATTCTTTTGAGATAATTGTTTTCGGTTTCTTGCGTCTACAAGACGGCTTGAAAATATATCCATTTTCTTCACTCCTAAAAAAATGCTTGACACGATGTTATTTAGGTGTTATAATATGACTGTAGAAATTAGTTATTTTTGTAAACACACTAAAAGTTAACATGTCAAAACCGTAGAATATCATAAAAAGCGGCTCTATCCCGTTCAGGTGCAAAAATCCCCCAAGATTTGAGCATAAAAATAGAGTTGTTACATAAGCGAAGTGGTATCTGCGTTTTGAATAAATCCCTATTGGCGTAGGGATTTCCTGTCATGGGCGGATTTGGTAAAACGCCGCCCGACAGGACTTTTCCAAATGGACATAGTAGTCCACTTTTTATTGTACTAAAATTTTGCCAAAAAAGCAAGATTTTTCGGGGATATGTAAATTTTTGCCGCTGTCCCATTTTATAAGTATCAGAAAAGCGAAACATGGTATGAGCGAATTTTTTCTATGCTTAAAGCGGAGGTAGTTCCATGAATCGTGCACGTATCAGGCATCAAAGACAGGCTTCCCGCGCGGCGGCAAGGTCTGTACAGCAAAATGTTTGCTATCCCAAAAGCAATTTCTTTCTCTATAAACTGCTGCCATGGCTGACAGAAATTCTGCTTGTCATCGTTCTGCTGGCGTCCGGCAGTGCGCTGTTTGTGGGCTTGCGGGCGCAAAGCCGCGTGACGGCGTTGCAACAGCAAGTTGCAGTATATGAAGCGCAACGCAGCGCAGAAATACAGAACGAAACCGCGATTGCTTCAGAACAATCGCCTACGCCGGAGTCTGAGGGACAAACAGCAAACGGACAAGACACCACAAACGCACAAGGTACAGTTAAACCGAATGCAGCAGAACAAAGCAAGG
>CATIYX010000447.1 GCA_949739095.1 uncultured Clostridia bacterium
GAGATTTATACTTTTGCACTTGTATTATTTGCCGATACCACTTTCCTTGTTGCAATTCTGCCGGCGATTGTTCCAGCAAATTACTGCCCTCTCTTGTCTCCAATCTATCATATATCAATGCATTATTACTCACAGCCCATTCCAAGCCACTTTCTATTTTGAAATAACGATATCCTTTTACTGTGATTGTATTCGCTCCTCCGTTTGACGGATACCACCCAAACGAATACGGCGATGTTACAAAAAAACATTTCACAAGCGTTCTCTTTATCCAGTGCGGCTTCTCGACCACATTTTCCTTGTATTCTATCAAAGTCCTTTTGACTGGTACTATTACAATTAGCTAACTTCATCAAAATGTCTAAATTACTTTACTTTCTCAAGAATTCTATATCCGACATCACCCCATAATGATCGCTGGCACATAAATTATTCACAGGGTTTACTTCTGTTCCAAATAATTCTACCCTGTCAAACCGATACCCATTTCGAACATCCATGACATATATTCTATCAAAATTTTCCGGAGCATATGTCGCGTCTTTTCCTTTCCAACGCGGATTATTAATACAATCCAATGTCGGCAAAAGTTCCTGCCCTTTTATAGCAGCGTAAACACTTGACACTTCGTACCAGTATGGCTTCGCTTCACTTCCATATATTGTCTGCTCACCAGTCATAAATCGATGTACACTGGAATTGATACCGCAATTGAAATCACCCAGAACAATAAAATAATCAGCCTGTGCGTTTTGTTCATGACAAAATCTGTCGATTGCAACGATCTGCTCTTCTTTTACTTTTATAGAA
The DNA here is from genome assembly GCA_949739095.1 of uncultured Clostridia bacterium. Lineage (GTDB taxonomy): Bacteria > Bacillota > Clostridia > RUG12999 > RUG12999 > JAAWTG01. The sequence goes on from CATIYX010000447.1 coordinate 811, forward strand.
TCCCATGGCAAATGTACATTTGTAACCGAAATTCTTATGTTATCAATATTCAGCAATACATTCAGCGCACAACTATTCATATAATTTCTATCCGTATGCAGAAATGTACAATTTGTAAACGGATATTTACTCAAAACAACTAAGCCTTCGTCCTCATTGGTATATTTTCCAAATTCTGAATAGGGGTATTCTGGTATATTTAATAAAAAATCCCGATAAAACTGTGGTGTAATTTCCTGTAGGGCTATTAAATCGGCTCCAACATTCCGAATCTCTTTTAAAATCTGTTCAAGCCGATTCCCAATCCCTTTGTTTTCATTCCATACGTTGTATGTTGCAATTCTCATAGCATACTCTCCATTTCAAACAACTCTAAAATAGCATAAACTTTTACCAGAATAATTATCTTAGCTGTATTAGTACTGCAAAGAGCTAATTTGCTAATTCCTTATGCCAATATATTTGTTCTCTGCATTTTCTTTTAAAATAACCATATCACAAATCTCTTATTTTGTCAAACATGCTTTCAATTAAGTAGTTATTCCTTCTATCTGTTTCACTCTTTATCTTTCCACTATCAATTATCAATAGAGCCCATAATTTTTCCATATAACTGGCTACGCATATGGCAGAATCATAACTCCCAGCAGAACCGATAGTTTAATCAAGTTAAAATCATAAAAAAAGAAACAGATACATTTGTATCTGTTTCTTTTTTTATGTGCTGGCAAATACCTAATTTTCCAGGCAGTCGCCCGCCAAGTATCGTCGGCGTGATGGAGCTTAACTTCTGTGTTCGGTATGGGAACA
>CATIYX010000448.1 GCA_949739095.1 uncultured Clostridia bacterium
AGAAAATGATTCTGATTATCAGCGGCAGGAGGGTGTTATTATGGCGGTCAACAAGGTGGAAATTTGCGGTGTGAATACCTCGCAGCTGCCTGTTTTATCGAATAAAGAAAAATTGGAACTGTTTCACCGTATCAGACAGGGTGATACCAGTGCAAGAGATGAGTTTGTGGAAGGAAATTTGCGACTGGTACTGAGTGTGATTAAGCGGTTTGCCTCGCGAGGAGAAAATGTGGATGATTTGTTTCAGGTAGGATGTGTGGGACTGATTAAAGCGATTGATAACTTTGACCTGTCTCAAAATGTACAATTCAGTACCTATGCGGTGCCTATGATTATCGGAGAAATCCGAAGGTATCTGCGAGACAACAATTCTATTCGAGTCAGTCGGTCTATTCGTGATACTGCTTATAAATCTCTGCAAGTCAAAGAACGATTGACCAATGAGAAAGGGACGGAGCCAACAGTGGAGGAAATTGCAAAGGAATTGGACCTTCCAAAAGAGGAAATTGTATTTGCGCTGGATGCGATTCAAGATCCTGTATCATTGTTTGAACCGGTTTATCATGACGGCGGTGATGCTATCTATATCATGGACCAGGTAAAGGACAGCAAAAATTCCGATGAATCATGGATTGAAAATATTGCTATTTCACAAGCAATGCGTCACTTGAATCAGCGGGAAAAACATATTCTGAATTTGCGTTTTTTCCAAGGGCGGACACAGACGGAGGTTGCGGAAGAAATCGGTATTAGTCAGGCGCAGGTATCGAGACTTGAAAAAAGTGCGCTAAATCACATGAAAAAATATATATGAGAATTGCAAAGAACAGCGTCCGTATATGGATGTTGTTCTTTTTTTTATCTTGACTTCATAAAATGTTGTATCAGCAAAGAGGAGGAATAGAGCCATGAAACGCGCATCAGATTTTCGCAATAAAGAAGTGATTAATGTAGACGATGGCAAGCGTCTGGGATTTGTTTGTGACGTGGAAGTGAATTTGGAACAGGGGAAAATTGATTCTATTGTCATTCCGGCGCCACTACATATTACAAATTTCTTTTCACAAAGTAAAGATTATATCATTCCATGGGAAAATATCAAGAAGATTGGCGATGACATTATATTGGTAGACTATCGCCTGCCGGAGCGGCGTTAAAATGGCGGCGGAAGCATGGAATCCGCAGGCACAGCGGGAGACGTTTTTTGCGCTGCCGGGAGAGTTTGGCGTTGCATTGCGGGATACGGTGCTGCGGAAAAAAGCGTCATGGAAAGAATGGATAGTGGATGGTTGCGACCAAAATCAGGAGTCGGGCGTGCCGCCGCAAGAGCCGTTGCGGATTTTGTCAGACAATGGTGGATGGCTGCTGGCGGAAACCTATTATGCACGCGGCTATGTTCCGGCAGCAGATGTCATGCGGGTGCAGAAGGATTCGCTGCGGCAAGCAGTGTTTTTGACGGTGACAGGGTGCCATGCAATGGGCGAATGCAGCAGTCAGGGGCACGTTTGGTTTCCGATGGGGGTATATTTACCGCTAGAAGGAGAATTGGACAACCGTTATCTGGTACGTGTTGCGATCCAGGGGCGTGGCGGTGCAGGCTGGAAAA
>CATIYX010000449.1 GCA_949739095.1 uncultured Clostridia bacterium
TGCTATTTTTGCAAAACGTTCTATATCTAAAACCGTCAGCGCCGGATTGGCAATCGTTTCACCAAACACCGCTTTTGTATTAGGACGAAACGCCGCTATAATTTCTTCATCAGAAGCATTTTTATCAATATAGATACATTCGATACCCAACCGCGGCAGCGTATGCGAAAATAGGTTAATCGTGCCGCCATAGATTTCCGAAGTACTTACAATGCTGTCCCCGGCGCTGCAAATATTTAATATGGCAAGCAAAGTTGCTGCCTGTCCCGACGTAGTACACATTGCACCAACGCCGCCTTCCAACGCCGCAATTTTGTCCTCAACTGCCATCACGGTTGGGTTGCCAAACCTTGAATAGACCAACGATTTCGTCGGGTCATCAAATACTGCCGCCACTTCTTCAGTGGAGTCATAGACATAGGTTGTGCTCTGTACAATGGGCATCACACGCGGCTGCGTATTGCCTGGCTGGTAGCCTGCGTGGAGACATTGTGTTTCAATTTTCATGGCTTTGCTTACCTCTTTTCATTAAAACTGAATCTTTTTGCTAATATATTCTTCTAATGCATCAATTGCGATACGCTCCTGCTGCATGGTGTCGCGGTCGCGCACCGTCACGCAATGGTCTTCTTCACTGTCAAAATCATAGGTAATACAAATCGGTGTTCCGATTTCATCCTGACGTCTATAGCGTTTTCCGATGCTTCCCGTCTCGTCATAGTCGCACATGAAAGTTTTTGCAAGCTGTTCATATCCCGCCCCGGCAGGTTCTGCCAGTTTTTTAGACAGCGGCAGCACAGCTGCTTTAAACGGTGCAAGCGCCGGATGCAGGTGCATCACAGTACGCACATCGCCTTCGCCCACTTCTTCCTCGTCATAGGCTTCCACCAAAAATGCCAAAACAACACGGTCTGCACCCAGTGACGGCTCAATAACATACGGAATGTATTTCTCATTCGTAAACGGGTCATTATATTCCATGTTCTCGCCGGAATGCTCTGCATGTTGTTTCAGGTCAAAGTCCGTCCGGTCTGCAATTCCCCACAACTCACCCCAACCGAATGGGAACATGAACTCAATGTCCGTTGTCGCATTGGAATAGTGTGACAGTTCCTCCTGCTCATGGTCGCGCAATTTAATATTTTCCTCTTTAATTCCTAAGCCTAGCAGCCAATTTTTGCAGGCATCTTTCCAATAGGAGAACCATTCCAAATCTGTGCCCGGCGTGCAGAAAAATTCTAGTTCCATCTGCTCGAATTCACGCGTACGGAAAGTGAAATTCCCCGGCGTGATTTCGTTTCGGAAGGATTTTCCGATTTGTGCAACACCAAATGGCACCTTTTTCCGCGAAGAACGCTGCACATTTTTGAAATTAACAAAAATCCCCTGTGCCGTCTCCGGACGTAGATAGATTTCCGATTTAGAATCCTCCGTAACACCTTGAAATGTTTTGAACATCAAATTGAAATTACGAATGTCCGTATAGTTGCATTTTCCACACTGTGGACAAGCTACATTATGTTCTTTGATATAATCCAGCATTTGCTCGTTGCTCCAGCCGGCTACTGTGATGGTTTCTCCGTTTGCCGCCGCAAAA
>CATIYX010000450.1 GCA_949739095.1 uncultured Clostridia bacterium
CATTAATGTTGACTGTTCCTGCTTCCAACTGTTCCACTACATCAAACACTTCCCTGATATCGTTGCCGAACACAGACGCTTGCAATCCATATTCACTTTTGTTGGCAATGTGTACTGCCTCTGCCGCCGATTGTACACGCAGCACAGGCAGTACAGGACCAAACGGTTCCTCCCATGCCAATCGCATCTCCTCTGTCACTCGGTCGGCACAAATAGGATAGAGCAGGTTCCCCCTACGCTGTCCTGTTGTAAAACCATCCGCTCCTCGGCTCTTTGCGTCCTCTACTAATTCCATCACAAATTCTGCCGCTTCTTCATGAATTAGCGGCGTTACCATACATCCATCATAGGGATTTCCAACGGTAATTTCTTTCATTTTTTCCTTCAGTTTAAAGACGAATTCATCTGCTACCTGTTCCAGCACTAGCACCCGTTTGATTGCTGTGCAGCGCTGCCCCGAATAGCCAAATGCACCGCTGATAATTTGGTTGACTGCATGGTCCAAATCCGCGTCCGCTAAGACTACCGCCGCGTCCTTACCGCCTAATTCCATGACAAGCGGAATCATCCCTGCTCCCCCAGCAATGATTTGCCCCACCTGTGTACTGCCGGTGAAATTAATCATGCGGATAGAGGGCTCCCGCAGCAATTGTTGTCCCACCCTTTTACCTGCACCCGTGATGGTACACACCAGTCCGTCCGGCAGTCCGGCCGCCTGCAAACATTGAACCATACACAGTGAAACAACCGCCCCTTGGGATGGCGGTTTGAACGCCACGGCATTACCCATTACAAGCGCCGGCACAATTTTGCTCATTGCCAAATTAATGGGATAGTTAAAAGGCGACACCGCTAGAATAACACCCAGCGGCACCCTTGATACAATTGCCGTTTTAGCTGCTGACTCACGTCCCATTGCTCCGCCTTGTAGCGCTTCTCCCGTCATGGTTTTTGCAAACTGTACTGTCGCACGTATCAGTTCCGCTGTCCTCAACACTTCCGCACGGCTGCTGGAAATATCTTTTGCAATTTCCCGCACCAACATATCTGTCAATTCCGCCTGATGCTCCTCCAATAAGTCCGCGCAGCGCAATAAAATGTCGCCGCGCTGTGCCAACGGCATCTCCCGCCACTGTTTTTGCGCAGCAGCACAGGATTCTACCGCCGCATGGATGTCTGTATCATCCATCATGGGCACCCTGCCGCACAAGCTACCGTCTATCGGTGAAACAATCTCCAAATACTCTTTGCCCGTCAGCCACTTTCCGCCTGCCAGTCTCTTATAATCCATACCTTCCCGAATAGTATCAAATAACATATATGCCGCCTCCACAAAATATTTTTCTTATTATTTCCGGCAGCATACCATTCTATTCCATTTTTTCGGCTTACTTCCGTTCCCTTCAAAATTTTCCAGCGACGACATCACCTTAATACATCGTCTGCCGTTGCTCTTCATTTTACTATAAATGCCTGATTCTCCCTGCATAAATGCTTCTGTCCAGAAATCAAAAGGAGACTTCTTTCTCTTTGTGCATTTCTCCTAATTTTTTTGTCGTTTTTTCTACACTGTGATGATTGTTTTTCTGAAA
>CATIYX010000451.1 GCA_949739095.1 uncultured Clostridia bacterium
TAAAGGTTTGAAACCGGTTTATTGGTGTGCAGACTGCCAGACAGCGCTTGCAGAAGCAGAAATTGAGTATCAAGATGATGATACCGTTTCCATCTATGTGAAATTTAAAGTGACAGATGATAAAGGGTTGTTTACAGATATCAAAGAGGATGTTTATTTTGTTATTTGGACAACAACGACTTGGACGCTTCCTGCGAATATGGCGGGGTGTCTGAATGAGAATTTTGAATATAGCCTTGTGAAAAACGGAAACGAAGCATACGTCATTGCCAGCGACTTGGTAGATGAAGTATGTAAGACAGCGGGCATCACAGATTACAGTATTATTAAAACCGTGCAGGGCAGCGAACTGGAATATATGACTTGCCAGCATCCGTTCCTGCCACGCCAGTCGCTTGTGATTTTGGGCGACCATGTCACATTAGAAGCCGGTACCGGTTGTGTACATACAGCGCCGGGACATGGTATGGAGGACTTTGATGTTTGCCAGAAGTATGATAATATTGAAACGGTTGTGCCGGTGGATGCAAAGGGATATTTGACAGAAGAAGCGGGACCGTTTGCGGGACTGTTCTATGAAAAAGCAAACGGTGCGATTTTGGAGCGGCTGGAAGCAGATGGCACCTTACTTGCCAAAGCACATATTTCGCACTCCTATCCACACTGCTGGAGATGTAAAGAACCGATTATCTACCGTGCAACAGAGCAATGGTTTGCTTCCGTGAAAGGGTTCAAGGAAGAAGCGCTGCGCGAAATTGAAAAAGTAGAATGGCTGCCTGCATGGGGCGAAGAACGTATCAAAAACATGGTACAGGACCGCAATGACTGGTGTATTTCCCGTCAGCGTGTTTGGGGTGTGCCGATTCCGATTTTCTATTGTAAGGACTGCGGCAAAGAACTGATTACAGACGAAACTATTCAAAAAGTGGCGGATTTGTTCCGTGAAAAAGGGTCTAATGCATGGTTTGAAATGACGGCGGAGGAAATTCTGGGCAGTGACTTTGTCTGCGAATGCGGCTGCAAAGAACTGACAAAAGAAACAGATATTATGGACGTTTGGTTTGATTCCGGTTCTTCCAACGGCGCAGTGTTGCAACAACGGGAAGATTTGCATTGGCCGGCGGATTTATATTTGGAAGGAAATGACCAGTATCGAGGCTGGTTCCAGTCATCACTGTTGGTCAGCGTTGCAAACACAGGAAAAGCGCCTTATAAGAGTGTGCTCACACACGGTATGTTGATTGACTTGGAGGGCAACAAAATGTCCAAATCCAAGGGCAATGGAATTGACCCGCAGGATGTTATCAAAAAATATGGCGCGGATATTTTGCGTATGTGGATTGCATCAGCGGACTACCGCAGCGATGTGAAAATTTCAAATGACATTTTGAAACAACTGTCGGAAGGCTACCGTAAGATTCGTAATACGGCGCGGTATATTTTAGGAAATATCAGTGATTTTAATCCAGAAACCGATATGGTTCCATATGAAAAAATGGAGGAACTGGATCAGTGGGCACTGCTGAAACTGAATCATTTAGTGGAACGTGCACGTCAGGGATATGATAATTATGAATTCCATGTA
>CATIYX010000452.1 GCA_949739095.1 uncultured Clostridia bacterium
TAAGGTTCGATGTTGTTTGCTTAGAACAAAATGAATGAAAGGACAAGGTGAGGACTTGGCAAAAAAATCAAAATTGAAAATGATTCCACTGGGAGGACTGAACGAGATTGGAAAAAACATGTATTTATATGAATATGAAAATGAAATTCTCGTGGTTGACGCCGGACTGGCATTCCCGGACGAGGAAATGTTTGGGGTAGACTTGGTAATTCCCGACATTACCTATTTGGAGAAAAATAAAGATAAAGTGAAAGGAATTGTGTTGACGCATGGTCATGAGGACCATATCGGCGCATTGCCTTATGTACTGAAAAAATTGAATGTTCCAGTCTATGGAACGCGTTTCACCATTGGTTTGGTGGAAAACAAATTAAAAGAGCATAATCTGCTGAGTAAGGTAAAAATGAACCGTGTACGGCAGGGGGATAAAGTGAAACTGGGACGGTTTGTAGTGGAATTTATTCACTCAAATCATTCCATTGTGGACGCAGTGATTTTAGCAATTCATACGCCTGAGGGCGTGATTGTCCACACAGGGGACTTTAAGATTGACTGTACGCCTATTGATGGACCTATGATTGATTTGGCGCGGCTGGGTGAATTGGGCAAAAAAGGTGTGCTGGCGCTGCTAAGTGATTCCACCAATGTGGAACGACAGGGATACACGATGAGTGAAAGTATTGTGGGAGAAACCTTTGAAGAGATTTTCCAAAACGCAAAAACGCAGCGGATTATCGTTGCGACTTTCGCTTCTAACGTCCACCGGGTGCAGCAGATTATCAATGCTGCCGTCAAACACAACCGTAAAGTGGCGGTTTCGGGGAGAAGCATGGAGACTGTGGTGGAAGTTGCAACCACGCTTGGATATATGGAAATTCCGCAGGGGACGCTTATTGAAATCGACCAAATTGATAAGTACCCGCCGCATAAACTTGTTATCTGCACGACCGGTAGCCAAGGTGAACCCATGGCGGCATTGTCGCGCATGGCAATGAGCGACCATAGGCAAGTGGAAATCGGCAAGGGAGACTTGGTAGTGATTTCCGCTAGCCCCATTCCAGGCAATGAAAAATCCATTGCAAAAGTTATTGACGAACTGTTCAAACACGGCGCAGATGTTTTGTATAAAAGTCTGGCAGATATTCATGTATCGGGTCATGCTTGCCAAGAGGAATTGAAAATTATGATGGGTGTTACCAAACCGAAATATTTTATTCCGGTGCACGGTGACTTCCGCTATTTGGTGCAACATGCGAAATTGGCGCAAAAAATGGGTATTCCACAGGAAAATGTGTTCATTATGGAAAATGGTAAGGTATTAGAATTTAACCGCAATGAAGCCAAAATTACAGGTTCGGTACCCAGCGGAAAGGTGCTGGTGGATGGTTTGGGCGTTGGCGATGTTGGAAACATTGTACTGCGCGACCGGAAACATCTGTCACAGGACGGCTTAATTGTTGTTGTTGTCACTATTGACGGAAAAACCAAGGAAGTGGTGGCAGGTCCGGATATTATTTCACGTGGATTTGTTTATGTGCGTGAAGCAGAAGGACTGATGGACGATGTGAAA
>CATIYX010000453.1 GCA_949739095.1 uncultured Clostridia bacterium
AGAATCTTCCGCTTTGCCCAAAAGCTGGCGGTAGGCTATCATAATGAGGAGGAGAAAAACAATGGTATTTGACAAAGTGAAAAGCATTATTGTAGACGAACTGATGGTGGATGAAGCAGATGTAACGATGGAAGCAAACATCAAAGACGATTTGGGTGCAGATTCCCTGGCAGTTGTTGATTTGGCAATGTCTCTGGAAGACGAATTCGGCATTGAAATTCCGGACAATGAACTGGAAAATGTGAAAACCGTCGGCGACGTTGTGAAACTGATTGAATCCAAAAACGAATAATTGTTTCTTTTTGGAATTTCCGCCCGATGCTGCTTCGGCAGTGTCGGGCGTTTTCCATATTTATCATAGCCACTCACGTGCCTATGATGTACTTTTTGGAGCAAAAAGTACCAAAAACGCGGGGAGTTCCGATTCTCCCCGCCCCCCTACAAACGGCCCTTGCAGGGGGCCAAATTCATTACATATATTACAGCGTCCTACGGTAAGCAATAGAAATCGAATTACTTTCGAGAGAACTATCCGGAACTGGATTATTTTCCAATTCACGGAACCTTTGGACATACTCTCTAAGGTACGCATATACCGTACCTCTCAACGTCTACAAAAGGTGACAAATCTCATTTGTGGTTATTCTCGCAATTGATTACAGTATTTTATTAAAAATAAAAGGAGTTGATTACAGTGGCAATTGAAGCCGTCAGAAGTTATTTAAAACCATTTGGACTAGACCAAAATATTCAAGAATTTTCCGTTTCCTCCGCAACAGTGGAACTCGCTGCACAGGCGCTAAACTGCGCTCCTGCACGCATTGCCAAAACGCTGTCTTTTGTGGTGGAGAGCGGCGCGGTTCTCGTTGTGGCAGCAGGCGATACAAAGATAGATAATGCCAAATTTAAAGCACAGTTCCACACCAAGGCAAAAATGCCTGCCGCAGCAGATGTGGAATGTTTGGTGGGACATGCCGTGGGCGGCGTCTGTCCTTTTGCCGTACCGGAGGGCATAAAAATTTATCTCGACATCTCACTGAAACGCTTTGACACCGTGTTTCCTGCCTGTGGCAGTGCAAACAGCGCCATTGAACTTGCGCCCGCACGGTTGGAGGAAATATGCGGCGCGGCGGCATGGGTGGACGTTTGCAAGGGCTGGGAGGCGGAATAGATGGAAGCGAAGCAAATGCGCTACCGTGTATATTCCAAAGCGTTAAAAGAAAAATACGGCTGCAAGGTCTACCGTTTGCCGGTCAACTTACCCGTCACTTGTCCCAACCGTGCAGCGGGCGGCGGCTGTGCCTATTGCAGTCCCAAAGGCGCGGGCTTTGAATCGCTCTCTCCGACGCTTTCCGTGCGGGAGCAGCTCGCGCAAAACAGCGCGTATATCGGCAAAAAATACCACGCGGACAAGTTCATTGCCTATTTTCAAAACTACACCAATACCTATCTTCCGCCCGCCGATTTTGCGGCAGCGGTACGTGAGGCAGCAAGCGCGCCCGGCGTGGTGGAACTTGCCGTTTCCACGCGTCCCGACTGTATTG
>CATIYX010000454.1 GCA_949739095.1 uncultured Clostridia bacterium
CAAGGCAACGGCGTTGGAGGAGGAAAATACGCTGGAAAACAGGGCGCGGCTGATTGAACGGACGCTGCATTCCCTGATAGGGGAAACTAGCAATTGTGCAACGGCATATCATAATAAAATGCCAAAATCGCCGGAACAAAAACGGAAATATGAAGGATATGTGGATTTGCTTTCTGTTATCAATGGAAAGGCAATTGATTTTGCTAAAACGGGTGTGTTGTTTCATATACCGCGCCACATTGCAAAATATGGAAAACCGCTGCCCTATTTTATGAAATATGCAGGCGATTATTATAAGCGGCTAAAAACATTTTCTCATGCAAATAGCAACATGAATCGGTTATGCCGTGAGATTGAGCGGTGGGAAAAAGCGGTTGCCTGGAAAAAATCAGGTACGCCTTTTGACTATACGCTGATGATGGACCAGACACTGGATATACCGGCAGACATAGAGGAGAAAATTGAAACCGTGTTTCTAGCGTTTTGCAAAGAAATGACAGAGCTAGCGAAATATCAAGCGAAGATTCGTAATTTCGATGCACATAAAGAGGAACTGCAAGGCATTATTAGCAGAGAAGATGCACTGCATTTTACACTCGAGTGGAGCAGTTACTATAAGCGGTATCGGGAGCAGTGCAGGCATATTTGTCCAAATGAGAGAATGCTTGCAACGATTGCAGTCCGACTGTGTTATGAGACATATCCGAAGAAAAACAAGTCTTTTCCATGGAGAGTGGCAGGAGAAGGCGTTGTTGAAAACATCAAACAAGTACCGTTTACGCTTCCGCGCCAGAATGACTGGGGGGAAGCTTTTTATTTAGGGAAACGGTATACATTAGATGAAAAAATGGTTTAAACAAAAGAAATGGGGAGGACGACAGAAATGATTCATGAAACATGGGAAGTACAGGGCTATCTAAAAGGAGAGCATATTCACAAGAAATGTATCTACCGTATTTGCTTGCTGCTTGCCCGCTGGTATAAAGAGCAGGGCATGAACCACATGCAAATCAGAGCAGCGATTTTTGACTGGGCAGGACAGTTTCATGTTCATATTGACCATCAGGTGAACAATATCATCTATCAGGCATTTCGGGAGCAGCGCCCGCTCAATGGAGATGTTGCAGTATATGTTAGTGAGGCAGATATTGCAGCGATTGAAAGCAGGTTTGATGCGAAAAATTCCAGATTAGCAGCTTTGGCAATTTTGCTATATGCTAAGGTTTATGCAGATGAAAGGCAAGAATTTGTGCTTCCGGGTACGGCGCTGTCTCAATGGACAGGCATTGCTGCCAGCACCTTAAGCGAACGGGTGTTGCCGGAACTGATTGATTTTGGGTATATCAGCAAAATACAGGCGGAACAACAATTTGTTTGGAACAGCCGTGTGAAATCCAAAAGCAGCAAATATCGGA
>CATIYX010000455.1 GCA_949739095.1 uncultured Clostridia bacterium
GGCTTGATACAAGCCACATCCTTTTTCTATTTTACTCCCCTTCCGGAAAAAGCGTTTCCAAGGTATAAATTCCGATATATACTGCATATTCTTACAGCCATTACACTAACACAACAATTCCATAAACTAAAATTTAGCGTTTTTTATATACGATAATTTCAGGCTTCTCACCATTACAGCCATATTCACATACAAGCATATATGTATCATCGGCAACGATTCCATAACATCTGTCACTACCAGATATTTCTATCTGATTTCCCCAATACACATTATTATCTTCCAACAATTTTACAGATTGTCCGTTTGCCAGCGGGTATTCCAAATTAACAAAATAGCCATTCAATAAATTCAGGTCACTCACTTCAAGCCCTGCTATTCCAAGTGCATTAAATTCAGAAATTAATGTATTTTTAAAATTCAAAAATTCTTCAAATCCACCTCGTTTCATACATTCGGCAGCAATACAAGTCCCACCAAAAGGGTGTCCATCCGTTTTTTGGCAGCCGCCGCACTCTGTTCTTCTATCGCATTCATTACAACAGTCTACGCCACAAATTGACATCATAAATCCCCCTCCTTTCACTTCCGATTACAATTCGATGATTTTTTAGGGAACTATCGGACGTTATATTTTCATGGAAAATCTCCGCTAGTCCTTGAACACACTAAGTTTATCGCAGGTGAACTTTCCCTTAAACTTTTTCTTGTTTTATGTTGTTCCACAAGACATTTCGAATCCTGATAATGGAAATCAATTTACAAGTCTGTTTAGACATTCATGATACAATTTTTCGGTCTGAATCAATATCTTTGTCGGCACTTTGTCAAATTGAAATTCACCATTCACCTTATTGTTTAGTAGCCATTCCCGCAAGAATTGTTTGTCAAATGAATCCGGCGAAACACCCATTTTGTAACGACCGGCATCCCAATATCTGCTTGAATCTGGTGTAAATATTTTATCTGCCAGAACCAATTCTCCTTGTCCATTCCGACCAAATTCAAATTTTGCATCCGCAATAATCAATCCTTTTGAAAAAGCTTATTCGCTCCACTCTTCGTAAAGCCTAAAACAGATTTCCATAATTTGTTTCGTCATGTCAGTACCTATTCTGGATGCAATCTCTCCCATATTTACATACTCATCATGCCCAATATCATGTTTTAATGCAGGGGTGAGAATCGGTTGTTCCAGTTTTTGAGCCTGTTTGTAATTTTTCGGCAGTGTAATGCCACAGAAAGGCTCTCCATTATTATATGTTTGCCACCATACTTCCAAACAGATAACTACGTACTACAAATTCATAAGGGCGCATATTTAGTTTTTCGACCATTACATTCACTTGATAGTTGAATCAGTATGGACTAATCTGCAAAATAATTTGTCGCATAAATGTACAAGGGATGCGAA
>CATIYX010000456.1 GCA_949739095.1 uncultured Clostridia bacterium
AGCGACTACAACTCTGTAAAACGGCGCTTTTTTTGCACCCATTCTACGCAAACGAATTTTAACTGCCATCTGTTTTCACCTCCTTCAAAGGATGATTTCTTTTGGACAGGCATTTGCCTGTCAATCATTAAAGTGGAAAGCGGAACCCCCGTTTTCCCTTTTTCTTCATAGATTTCATCATATTTTTATTGTTCATTTGTTTGAACATTTTTTGCATCATTTGAAACTGTTTCAGCAGCGCATTGACATCTTGCACCTTCATACCACTGCCTTTGGCAATCCGCTGTTTGCGGCTTGCATTAATGATACCCGGATTACGCCGTTCCTGCGGTGTCATGGACAAAATAATCGCTTCTATGCGGTCTAGCTTTCTGTCGTCAATTTCCGCACCATCCAGTGCCTGTGCATTTACGCCCGGTAGCATTCCTACAATTTGAGACAACGGTCCCATCTTTTTCATTTGATGAAGCTGTCCCAGAAATTCTTCAAAGGTAAATTGATTTTTACGCAGTTTTTCTTCCAGTTCTTTTGCCTGTTTTTCATCAAATGCGTCTTGCGCTTTATCAATCAACGTCAGCACGTCGCCCATACCCAAAATCCGTGATGCCATTCTATCCGGATGGAACTCTTCCAAATCCGTCATCTTTTCGCCCATACCGGCGAATTTAATAGGTTTTCCTGTCACGGCACGAACGCTCAGCGCCGCACCGCCACGCGCATCTCCATCCAGTTTGGTGAGCACCACACCTGTAATGTCAAGTTGCTCATGGAAGCTTTCCGCCACATTCACAGCGTCTTGTCCTGTCATGGCATCCAGCACCAACAAAATCTCGTCAGGCTCCACAGTTTCCTTCATAGACCGAAGTTCGCCCATTAATGCTTCATCAATGTGCAGTCGTCCCGCTGTATCCAAAATCACAACATCACTGCCATGGTCTTTTGCGTGTTTGACTGCTTCCTGTGCAATTTCCACCGGATTGATTTCTCCCATGGTAAAAACCGGCGTTTCCACCTGTCCGCCTACAACCTGCAATTGTTTGATTGCCGCAGGACGGTAGATATCACATGCAACCAATAGCGGACGTTTTCCCTTTTTTTTCAGATTTGCCGCCAGTTTTGCACTCGCCGTTGTTTTTCCTGCTCCCTGCAAGCCCACCATCATAATAATGGTTGGCGGTTTGGAGGCTATCTTCAATCTTTCGTGCTCGCCGCCCATCAGGGTAACCAATTCTTCGCGCACGATTTTTATGATATGCTGAGCGGGTGTGAGGCTTTCCAGCACCTCTGCACCAACCGCTCGCTCGGAAACTTTCCCGACAAACTCCTTCACCACTTTAAAATTGACGTCCGCTTCCAGCAACGCCAAACGAACTTCCCGCATGGCTGCCTTCACATCGGCTTCACTAACCTTCCCCTTGCCACGGAGTTTTTTAAATGTGCCTTGGAGCTTTTCCATCAGATTATCAAATGCCATTTTCTATACCTCTTCTAACACGTTATCAATTCTTTCTATGATTTCCTGTTTCTCCTGCCCTTCCTGCAAACGCACGGCACTGCTACGAAGTTCTTCCAAATCCGCTTTCACCCGCCGAAACCGACTGCAAAGTCCCAACTTTTCTTCATATTGTAGAAGCAATTTTTCGCTCTTTTTTTCTGCATCGTGAACGCCTTGCCGGGTAATTCCCATTGTCTGCGCAATTTCCGCCAGCGAATAATCCTCGTTATAATACAGTTCCATGACCTGAAACTGCTTTGGCGTGAGCAACGCACCATAGAAATCCAACAGGACAGAAAACTCTAAATTCTTTGGCATTTTTTCTACACCATATCCTCTGTAAAGTAAACTACTTTACACATTATACTGCATAATCTGTTGTTTGTCAAGAAAAAATTTACATTCCAAACGACATTTTTATATTTGAGGTCAATTATCAAAAGGGCAGCCCTTTTATCAGGCTGCCCCTATCGTTAATTTATGAATTTAAAACTTGCCACTACTTTATGCAAAATATCCAGATTATATTCACTTGCATAGAGGTCGCGTATAATTACTTCCACGATATAAATTTTGCCGCTATGAACTGTTGCATATATTTCATGGTAGAATACGCCGTTATCATTGTTCTGCTCCAGCATTGTATACTTTCGGCAAGCCACGCCGCCAATTTTGCTGTCCGCCATGGACAAATCTTTATAACCATTATTCTTTACTGTTTCTTTCATAAATTTATCATAATCGCGCGAAAACTCGCTGTAGCTAACGTTTGCCGGTTGTGCCGAAACAACGATAGAATCGGTCGAATACTCGCCTGTGCCATAGACCTCAACCGTCCCAAATCCAAGTTGTTTCCAGTCATCCGGAATTTCCGCCGACCACTTTGCATCGCCTTTCACGGTGCGATAGGTCACTTCTTCATCCAATAAATCTTCGTCCAAAATTGTTCCGACTGCTTCTTTGTTTATGTCCTCCAGCCGAAGAGAAGCAAACATTTTGTCAATTTCCGCAAGCGGCAGATTTTCCATTTTTTCCTCATATGCCAGCATACCGTAAGTAATCCAATATTTATATCCATCCCGAATTTGGAAGAACTGTTTTTCCTTTGTCACACAGTTCGGCTCTTCTGTTTCGTAGATAAGCGTTTTCCATGTTCCGCTTTGATTCGTCACGTCTTCCCCTTGCGTCACCTTCATATACTTGGGATTGTAGAGTTTTTCGTCATGTGCCCGCATTTGTGCAATCCAATTATCCACCGTCATTCCGCTTTCCGCCGAGGTGACGACAATTTGGAACTGTTTGATTGGCTCAGTGCTTTTACCCGCCAGATTAGCAAAAATCATGTTGTTTTCTTTTTCACTGACGTCATACCAATCCGGAAATACGCCCAAATGCACGCCATAGTCTTTGTTTTGATATTCCCGCAGACCATCTGTGCCCACATCGGATAAATCTTCTGCCGAACCATCCGCAGCATAGTTCATGCGGAAGGAATCCAACAGAGACAAAATTTCTTGTTTTTGGGCATTATATTTTGCCATGTCATCATTGGCATAGAACAAAATCACAAACCAATCGTCTTTCACACCAAGCTGCGCAATTGAAATTCCACCATTTTCTTTGTAGGTCAAACGATTCATTTTCACACCGTCTACCATAATGGTTTGTTTGCTTTGCAAAACGAGGTCTGCAAACGAATTAGTGAAACGGTTCGTGTTGGATTCCAGCGTTTCATTCTCCGACATAGGAAGAAATTCCACCAGAATGGTTTCTTCTTCTTCGCTGGTCTGAAAAACAGTTTCATCACCATTAAAACTCCGATATTCCAACGCATATTTTTTCGGCATTTTCATAGACCAGCCATAATAGCTGTCGCCCACATTCTCTTTTGTGGATTTCTTCAAAATCATGGCAAAATCCTTCACACTGTTGTCATTTGCCACTTTTTTCACAACTGTCACCTGTTCTGTTGCACCGTCATATTCCACATCTGCGCCAAAGTTTTCACTGATAAACCGTAGCGGTACCATAGTCGTATCATTTTGCAAAATCGGTGCTTCCAGCAAAACTGCCTGCTGTTCACCTACCAAACAATCTTTTTTCCCAATCCATACCCGAATCACAATGTCCGAATATGTCAACGTCACACTTTCGTCCGCTCCATTCCAGTCCACTTGTGCACCAAACGCTTCACTGATAACACGTAGCGGCACCAGCGTTGTTCCATTAATTTCTACCGGTTTTTGTACTGTTACCTGATTACCGTTAATCGTTAGCATCTCACTGCCAAGGCGGAAAGAAATGCTAATTTCTTTTTGTTCATTTGTCGCCGTTTCAATTTCTTTCAACGGGTCTGCCTGCTCCGCTGCTAAAACGCCAAATGTCAGCGATTGCAGCAATAATACGAATACGATTCCCAATATGCGCCATGATGTTACTTTTTTCCGTGTTTTCAAGTTTGTCACTCCCCTTTTTTGTTACCGTTTTACAACAAGATACTACTTTTATCTATTGTAAAAACCTTTTGTTGTCCTACCGTAGTACCCTCCTCCATTTTTTTATGTAAATGACTACAGGAATATCCATATCCCGCCTTGTCATTAACACCAATTCTTTAGTCCTCCACACCAAACGTCAGCGTTTTATCCTGAATCACGCCACTGCGTTTAATTTTAAAGGAAGCTGTTTGCCCGGGCTGATACCGTTTCATCACCTCATGGTAATCCACCTCATTGCTGAGTTTCACTCCGTCAATGCTGAGCACTTGGTCGCCCCGCTGCAATCCCTGCTGCTGCGCCGGACTATTATTGTGGAAACCGACAATTGTTAATCCCTCATTGCTGGGCAAATCATATTTGGCAATCCAGCTTTCTTCAAATTCTGCACCCAGTCCCGGGCGAATCACACGCCCGTTGCTGCGAAACTGCTGTAGGACATACTGCAGGGTATCCGCGCTGATGGAAAACCCCAGCCCTTCAATACTGGTTCCTACATATTTGATGGTATTCATTCCCACAACCTGTCCCTGCAAATTCAATAGCGGACCGCCGCTGTTCCCCATATTGATGGTTGCGTCTGTCTGAATCAGCCGGTAATAGCTATCCACACTGCGGTTCATCCCGCTGACAATCCCAACAGATGCAGAGTTTCGCAGTGAAAAAGAAATGGGTGTTCCAATCGCAATCACTGCCGAACCAATCCGCAGT
Organism: uncultured Clostridia bacterium; assembly: GCA_949739095.1. Lineage (GTDB taxonomy): Bacteria > Bacillota > Clostridia > RUG12999 > RUG12999 > JAAWTG01. The sequence continues at coordinate 4,702 of CATIYX010000456.1, forward strand.
TCTCCCGCTGCTGCAATATTCGCTGCCCGCAGACCACTCGCATTAATATGAATCAGCGCAATATCACTCTTCTCGTCCGTTGCCTTTATCACTGCCTCATAGCCTGCTCCGTCACCAAGAACTACCAAAATCTTTTCCATGTCTTTGACAACGTGGTTGTTTGTCAGAATGTCCCCGTCTTCTGTGATGATAAAGCCTGTCCCATGTATGATAGCTTCTGTATATTTTGCATTTTTATCCTGCCCGATAATACCGACCACATAATCTTTTGCATGGTCAATCACAGAAACGACCGTTTCCTCCCTGCTGGAAGAAACATATGCCGTGTTGGTATTGCTGTCCCAGGAGACTGCCGCGCCCATGGTTTCCCCAACACTGCGCAACGGTACATATACCCTGTCTCCGACCATAACGCCGTCTCCGATTTGCTGTCCGTTTACCACAACCTTTGTTATATCTTCCGCTAATACCGTGGTAGCATTTAACAATAAACTTGCTGTAACA
>CATIYX010000457.1 GCA_949739095.1 uncultured Clostridia bacterium
GTGGACTATTCCAAACAGAAGGAAGCAGAATGGGTGACAAACGGCAATATTGAGGCAGAGTGGGATGCACATATCAAACAACTGCAAAATATGAACATTGACGAAGTACAGAAAATCATGCAGGAAGCATCCGATTACTGGAACAGTATTGACTAAGAACTTGAAGTGCGGCTTCCCGAACCCTTTTCGGTTCGGGAAGCAATCAGGAAGGGGAGAAAATGGACATGAAACGACATGCAAAGCGTTTTTGTGGGATACTTTTGCTCACAGCAATGCTGCTGGCAATGATTCCGGCAGGGTTTGCCACCGCAGCGGGGGTTGCTATGCCAACGGTGGATATCATGCCGGGGCTTTATCGGGAAACGAAACAAGTTTCGCTATCGGTGGCAACGCCAGGTGCAACAATTTATTATTCCACAGACAATAAAATGCCGGATGAGACATGCATGGAATATACCGGTCCCATCACGGTGAGTGAAACCACAAACATTTGTGCCATTGCGGTAGCCAATGGCGTGAAAAGCGATCCGGTTACGTTTACATATATCATCAAAGATGCAGAAGAACCGATTTTTCAATTTGTGGCGATGAGCGATATTCACATTGGTGACAAAACAAAGGATGCACCGCGGGTAAAGAAAGCGTTTGATGTGATTCAGTCCATCTTCCCAGAGCCGGACGCAATTGTTCATGTGGGCGACCAAATCAACGACAACCACGTTGCCCATCCGGAACAGCCGGACCGTAGCGCAGACCATCAAATTGTGATTGATTTGCTGCAAAAAGAACTGCAAGACCGCAGCCTGACAGACAAAACCGACATTAGCATGGTAATGGGTAACCATGACTCGCTGGTAGGCAACATGCAGAAATATTATCCGGAAGAATGGTTTCCAACCTCTGGTCCGGGCTATTATCATAAAGTGATTAATGGCTATGATTTTCTGTTTTTGAACACGGAAAATCATTCTGAGGCACAGAAAAACTGGCTGAGTGAGCAGCTGCTTGAAATTACAAAGAATAAAACGGAAATGAATAAACCCATTTTTGTGGCAGCACACAGACCACTCCCGAGCACTGTTATGGATGGACAGTATGCGACCCTATCTACTTACAATGCGGTGTTAAATGAATATCCGCAGGTAGTGTTGTTTTCAGGACATTCTCATTTGAACATGAATGATGAAAAATCCATTCATCAAAACAATTTCACTTCTTTAAATACAGGCTCCATGAGTTACATCGAAATTGACCGTGGTAACAATTTTCAGATGCACACTAATGCAGGACAAGTGGCATCCTTTGAAATTCCTGTCACGCAGTGCTACTTTGTGGAAGTCTTTAGTGACCGTGTGGAATTTGACCGCGTGGCAGTGAAC
>CATIYX010000458.1 GCA_949739095.1 uncultured Clostridia bacterium
AAGCCAAGACATAGCGCTGCCGCCAAAACTTGCTTTTTCATATTTTCTCCTCCTTTTTTTGATGAGCGCATACCTTGTAGGATAACAGGAGCCAAATCTCATAGGCTCTACACTATGAAAAACTTTTCTGTTACACTATGCATATGCGCTTTGGTTACTTTAATTATAGCGGCGCGTTTCTCCACCGTCAAGAAACAAAATCCCCACTTTGTTATCAATTTCTATAATATTATTGTTTTAAAAACCATATTATATCGCAAAATCACAAATTGTTCTTTACCGGCTTCTTACTTTCTATCGTTTTGTTTTGTAGCCAATCCTCTTTATTTATATCATTTGATAAAATAACCCCCGCCGGATATCTCTTTCTCCGGCGGGGGATTGCTATTCTATTGATAAAGTCGCTGCACACAGTTGTTTACGTGATAATAAATTTCTTCCAAATCCACCTTTAAAAATTCGCCCTTCCGGTACAGTAGTTCTCCGCCGGAGAATACATACTGCACATCTCCGTTCTGAGCGCTGTATACCAAATTACTGATAGGGTTCAACATTGGCTGAAAATGCGGAAGGCTAGTATCTATCGCAATAATATCCGCTCGTTTGCCCGGCAGCAGTTGCCCGCTGTTAAAGCCCAACAAATCGGAGCGGCACGCCATTTTTAGCGCGTCATAGGCGCCAATCCGAATCGGATCCCCTGCCGCGCCATTATGCACCACTGCTGCCAAATGCATTTCTTCAAACATGTTCAAATTATTGTTGCTGGACGCACCGTCCGTACCTAGCATTACTGGAATCCCTTTTTCCAGCATTTGCGCCAACGGCGCAATGCCACTTCCCAATTTTAAATTGCTGTCAGGATTGTGCACAAGTGTTACGCCGCGTTTTTTCAAAACATCCAAATCTTCCTCATTCAAAAACACTCCATGCGCCGCAATAGTAGGATTCTGAAAGAATCCTAAATCGTCCAGATATTGCGTTGGCGTTTTTCCGTGCTGCCGCAGACAATCCTCATTTTCTGTTAATGTTTCCGATAAGTGAATGTGCATAAGCGCGCCATGTTCTTTGGCCAAATCACTCATGTAACACAAGGCTTTTTCAGTGTTAGTATAAATTGCATGAACAGACAACGCCGCTTTCACATTTCCCTTTTTTCTGCCGCCGCAAACCTCCAGCAAACGCAGTGCTTCCACAACGCGTTCGCTGGTTTCAATGGGTTCCTCATCAGAAGGATGCACCACACTGCGCGCCACAACGCCACATATACCGCTTTCTTCCGCCGCACGCACAACCTCTTCCATCATCCAATACATATCATTGAAAAAAACCGTTCCGCCTGCTACCAATTCCGCCATTGCAAGCTTGCTGCCCCAATAAATATCCTCTTTCGTCAGTCGGTCCTCTACAGGAAAAATGTAGTGTGTCAACCAATCCTGCAAATTATGTCCGTCCGCATAACTACGCATAAGCGTCATAGGTAAATGCGTGTGCCCGTTTGCCAGCGCCGGCATTAAAATAGCACCTTTCATATCAACGACTTCTTCCGCTCGCATGTCCTCCTTATGTGTGCCCACATAGGTAATGATACCATCCTCCATACAAAGTCCACCATCTATAATAGGTTCCGTCCCATCCATTTTCAATATTGTTGCATGTTTTAAGTATCGTTTCATCTTTCTGCCTTTCCGCGTTTTCCAAGAGTTTTCTCCCGTCCGCTGATTCAATTTTTTCTGTTTGTTATCCTTACCTAATTTCTATTATAACTGCAATTACCTTTCTTTGCAAGCTATGTTCCTTTTTTGTTTACTATTTTACTTTTTGCTACTTGCTTTTTTACTGCAATCGTGGTACAATGCTAAAGTCGAAAAAAACAAGAAAGAGGCTAATGAACATGGCACAAATAACAGAAAAGAAAAAAATTACAGACAGCCGCATTGCCGCATTGCTATTTTGGCTCTGCTGGCTTGCTTATTTCTGTACCTATATCGGACGGCTGAACTATAATGCCTCCATTGCAGAAATTCTGCAAGCTGAAAACATCACCAAAGCACAGGCGGGGCTGATTAGCACCTGTTCCTTTTTTACATATGGTATCGGGCAGCTTTGTAACGGCATGGTTAGCGATCGTGTTTCCTCAAAATGGATGATGTTCATAGGTCTTGCGGTTTCCGCTACCGTCAACATTTTCATGGGAATGGCGCACTCTGTCACATTTATGACAGTTCTTTGGGGTATTAACGGTTTTGCACAGTCTATGACCTGGTCTCCCATTATTAAATTGTTTTCCGACTATCTTCCGGCGCGCGACCGTGTGAAAGCAAGTGTGAATATTTCCACCTCCGGTGCACTTGGCACTTTAGTCTCCTATCTGCTTGCAGCAGTATGTATCGCTATTATCAACTGGCGTGCTACGTTCTTTTCTGCCGCTATATTTATGTTTATTGTTGCGGCCATTTGGTTTGTTGGTCTCACCAAAGTGGAACGGTATAGTGAACGCTATGGTGTGGTGGAAGAAGAAGCGCCGATGGACCCCGATTTTATTCCTAACGACAACGTTTCCTTCCGGCGTTTAATGATGGCATCCGGTATGCTATTTATTGGAATTGCCGTTATTATGCACGGCATTTTGAAAGACGGCGTCACAACATGGGTTCCTACCTATATTTCCGAAATTTTCCAGATGGGTTCTTCCACGTCCATTTTAGCGACAACGCTGCTTCCCATCATCAACCTTTCCGGCGTATATGCCGCCTCCTGGCTGAACCGGAAATATTTTAAAAATGAAATGCTGACCTCCGGTTTCTTTTTTGTGCTGGCCGTTGCAGCCTTACTTTGCCTGATATGGTTTGGTGAAGCCAATGTCATTTTAGCAGTTCTTTTGCTGGCAATCACAACATCTTCTATGATTGGCATAAACACCATGACCATCAGCGTCATTCCATTGTATTTCGCTAAATCAGGTAAATCTGCCAGTGCGACCGGTGTTTTAAATTCTTTCACCTACATTGGCAGCGCGGTTTCCAGTTATGGCATTGGCGCAATATCCGGCGCAATGGGCTGGAATTTCACAATTGGCGTTTGGATTGGAATTGCCGTGATTGGTTTGGTTCTGTGTATTGCCACCAGCCGCCGCTGGATTCGCTTTAAAAATGCGAATGCATAAAAAATTTTATATTAATTAGGGAAATTTTCGGATATAGCGATTGTTTATATTGTCGATATACTACCATTTTTTTTTGACGCAAAAATAGATTTGATTACACATTTAAAAAATTTTGAATGGAGTTTTCTTGACAAATTAAAAAAATATGCTATACTAAATTACAGAGTGAAACCATGGGTTGCACAAAGGGGTCTACCACCACGGGTAGAGGCTTTTTGTGCAACCCTTTATTTTTTATGCAAGGAGATGATATTTATGATTTACCTGAACGGAAAAGAACACACCGCGTATGCAACACTTACCGAATTGCTCGATAAAAACGACTATAAACGCACCAGAATAGCGGTTGAAATAAACGGTAGGATTATAAAAAGGTCTGACTATGACCAAATTGAAATACATGACGGTGACAGAATTGAAGTAGTAAGTTTTGTGGGTGGTGGTTGATATGATAACGCATAACGCATATGAAAAAGCACTAATATCGCGGCATGGAAAAAAAGTTCATGACATACTGAAAAATGCTGATATTGCAATTGCAGGTCTTGGAGGTCTCGGTTCAAACATCGCCATATTTCTTGCAAGGAGCGGTGTGGGACATCTGCATATCGTAGATTTTGATAAGGTTGATATAACCAATCTGAACCGCCAACAATATGATATTGACGATATAGGAAAATTGAAAACAATAGCGCTCGCAACACATATAAAACATTTCAATCCCTTCATAAAAGTTACCTATGACAGCATAATGGTCACTGAACGTAATGCACCGAAAATATTCAGCAATTATCCAATCGTATGTGAAGCTTTCGATAAGGCGGAAAACAAAGCAATGCTTGTAAATACACTGCTTACAGAATGCAGCAATACAAAAATAATCTCAGCATCAGGAATGGCAGGCTTTGAAAGTTCCAATATGATTCAAACACGAAAAGTAAACGACCGTTTTTATATCTGTGGAGACACACAAAGCGAGATAAGTAAAAATACTGCACTTATGGCGCCGCGCGTAGCACTATGTGCGGCACATCAGGCAAATATGGTTCTTAGAATTTTAACTGGAAATGAGGAAATATAACGTGGAAGATACATTCATTTTAAATGGACATCAATTTACATCAAGATTTATTTTGGGCTCGGGAAAGTATTCACTCGATCTTATCAAAGCAGCAATAGAAAATGCAGGTGCACAGATGATAACGCTTGCTCTGCGCCGTGCCGCCGGCGGAGAAATTGCAAATATACTTGACTACATCCCTGATAACATAACGCTTTTGCCGAATACATCAGGCGCCAGAAATGCTGATGAAGCAGTGAGAATCGCGCGCCTTGCGCGTGAAATGGGCTGCGGCGATTTTATTAAAATTGAGGCAATCCGAGACACAAAATATTTATTGCCCGATAATTATGAAACACTCAAAGCAACGGAGGTTCTTGCAAAAGAGGGATTTGTTGTAATGCCGTATATGTACCCTGATTTGAACTTTGCCAGGGATTTGCGAAATGCCGGTGCAGCCTGCGTCATGCCGCTAGGTGCACCGATTGGCTCAAACAAAGGGCTTTGTACAAAGGATTTTATAAAAATTTTGATAGATGAAATTGATTTACCTGTAATCGTTGACGCAGGGATTGGAAAACCATCACAGGCATGTGAAGCAATGGAAATGGGCGCCGCAGCTGTGATGGCAAACACTGCAATTGCAACTGCACGCGATATTCCCACAATGGCGCTTGCATTCAAAAAAGCAATAGAAGCTGGACGCAATGCATATCTTGCAGGACTCGGAACTGTGATAGACACCGGTGCAAGAGCATCATCACCACTTACAGGATTTTTACATGATTAAGGGAGGCGCAGTATGAATAGATCCAATCATATGGAATATATAGACGGTATGGAGAGAATTGATTCCGATATGCTGAAACAAGTAGTTCACGCAATGCATAACTATGACTACACAAAATATACAGCATATGACGTAAAAACAGCGCTTGCGCATGACTCTCTTACCACAGAGGATTTTGCTGCACTTCTTTCCCCAGCAGCATTGCCTTTGCTTGAGGAAATGGCACAACGTGCCCAATTTGAAACACGTAAACATTTTGGTAATTCGATAGCGATGTTCACACCGCTCTACATAGCAAATTACTGTGAAAATTATTGTATATACTGCGGCTTCAACTGTCATAATAAAATCCGCCGTGCAAGACTCACAGAAGCTGAGATAGAAACTGAAATGCAAACAATTTCGAAAACAGGATTGCAAGAAATACTGATATTAACTGGCGAAAGCAGAAAAATGTCCAATGTCGACTATATTGCCAATGCATGCAGAATCGCAAAAAAATATTTCAAAGTGGTCGGCATTGAAGTTTATCCAATGAATAGTGCTGAATACGCAAAATTGCATAAAAGCGGAGCAGATTTTGTAACAGTGTTTCAAGAAACCTATAATAGCGATAAGTATGAAACACTTCATATTGAGGGACATAAAAGGATATTTCCATATCGTTTTTATGCGCAGGAACGCGCAATAATGGGTGGTATGCGCGGCGTAGGATTTGCAGCACTGCTGGGACTTGACGATTTCCGTAAGGATGCGTTTGCGACAGGAATGCATGCATATCTTCTGCAAAAAAAGTATCCTCACGCTGAAATTGCATTTTCCTGTCCAAGGCTTCGACCAATCATCAACAATGACAAAATAAATCCGCGCGATGTACATGAGCCGCAACTTCTACAGGTAATCTGCGCATACAGAATTTTTATGCCGTTTGCGGCTATCACAATTTCCACACGCGAGTGCGAACGTTTCAGAAATAATGCAATCAACATTGCCGCAACTAAAATAAGTGCAGGTGTAGATGTCGGAATCGGCGGACATTCCGGCTCCCAGAAGGGCGATGAACAGTTTGAAATATCCGACCCGCGAAATGTGGACGAAGTGTATAAAGCAATAGAGCAACAAGGCTTACAGCCTGTAATGAGTGATTATATTTATGTTTAAAGTAATTTGTGTAACAAACAGAACCATGTGCTCCGACTTTTTGCCGCGCATACAGATGCTATCCCAAAACGGAATAGAAATCATTCTGCGGGAAAAGGATTTATCAGAACAGGCATACGAACAGTTGGCAAAGCAGATAATTGCACTGTGTCCGAATGTTGTACTCCACACCTACATAAACGCAGCAAAACGTCTCGGCGTGAAGAAAATACATCTTCCCATACACCTGATGCATGAAAATTTCAAGAAAGATTTTGACACCATAGGTGTGTCAGTACATTCTCTGGAGGAAGCTGCAGCAGCGGAAAAAATGGGCGCACACTATGTGACCGTCGGTCATATATTTGCGACTGACTGTAAAAAGGGGTTAGTTCCCCGAGGAACGGAATTTTTAAGAGAAATCGTGCATACTATAACAATTCCCGTGTACGCTATTGGCGGAATATCACCTCAAAACATCGATTTCATACGCAAAGCAGGTGCCGCAGGCGTATGTATTATGTCAGGCTTTATGCGTTGTGAAAATGTAGATAAATATTGGGAAGAGATAAATAAAATGATTCATTTTACTACATAGGCATAAAAGGGTTGAATCTTATGCCTAATCAAATACAATGATACACTTTTCAAAATAAGCTCCTGCACATGCAGGAGCTTATTTTGAAAAGTATCTTTATATCTATCTGACAGACACAAAAAAAATTTTTTCTGTTTAGCAACTATGAAACAGATTCAGTAACAACACCTTCTCTATGTTCCTCACACCAATTTTTACATTTCTTTTAATACTTTCACACCATAAATATCCAGCGTTATGGTTCCCTCAATAATATGTTCCGTTTCAACATCAACATATTTTTTCTCTATTTCAAATTGTGCCACTTTGCCACTATAATTTTCCACAAACAGATACCGTTCACCGCCTCCTTCGCGTGTGTGCGCTGTTACTCCTTCCGGCAAGTTCGGTAGTACGCATGGAATGTGCAGCTGCTGTAACAATTCCTCATAAAGTGCATCCGTATATTCTCCCGTATCTCGACATGCAATATAGTATGCCGTTCCTTTGCCGTAGCTGTTTTTGCAGACCGCCGGACGTCCTGCATAAAAATCACTTTGATAGGTCGCCAGTACCTCTGCCGTAGACGGATGGACAATTTCGCAGTAGTCGCAGACGGCGTATTCTGTCCCGTCCGGCAAAACAAGCGCATTCCGTTCCTCAGGATAGAGCGTGTCAATTTCTTCTGCCCACAGACCAAATACCTCTTTCAGTTCCTCCGCCGGAAATCCGCCCAGCCAGCACAAATCGTTTTCATCTGCTGTTCCTGTTAAATAAGTGCATACCAGCGTACCGCCGTCCGCTACATATTGTTTCAAGCGCAAAATATTTTTCTGTTCCATCATATACATCATAGGGGCAATCACCAAAGAATAAGAACTGATGTCCTGATGAAAATCCAGCACATCCACACTTACACCTCGTTTCCAAAATGGTACATAATGCTTCAATACGGTTTCCACATATTTTTTATCTGCCTGTTGCAATCCCTGTAAATCGTCCAATGCCCAACGATTTTCCCAGTCATATAGTATTGCAACTTTACTCTCCGGCATGGTACCGACAACACCGTCCATCTTTTGCAGCAGGCTGCCCAGGTCTGCAACCTCACGAAACACGCGCGTATTCTCATGTCCGCAGTGGTCTACCACCGCGCCATGCAGCTTTTCGCTGGAACCGCGACTTTTTCGCCATTGAAAATATTGTACAGTATCGCTGCCATGCGCCACCGCCTGTACAGACGACAGCTTGTGCATACCGGGGCGTTTCAGCTTGTTATATGGCTTCCAGTTCACCAGACTGGGCGTACTTTCCATCATCATAAACGGTTTTTGTAGAAAACTTCGGTTCATGTCATGCAAAAATGCTGTCTGCACCGCTGTTGTTATGTCACTATTTGGCATATGCCAATCCGGATAATTGTCCCACGAAACCACGTCTACTTCTTTCCGCAGTTTCCAGTAATTCAGCCCAGGATAAAATCCCATGAAATTGGTCGTCACCGGCACGTCCGGCGTAATCTCTCGCAGCGGCGCAGTTTCATTGTGCATAAAATCCGCTGTCTGGTCTGTGACAAACCGTTTCCAATCCAAATTTTGTCCGTGCACATATATTTCACCAATCGGCGACGGCGATTCAATCTGTTCCCATGAGGTATAACGATGGCTCCAAAATGCCGTCCACCAC
>CATIYX010000459.1 GCA_949739095.1 uncultured Clostridia bacterium
GACGGCAGCTACTGCGGCAGCGGCGAAAAAAAGAAAATCGCGAAACAGTGGTGCTGGTGGGTTATACCAATGCGGGAAAATCAACCATTATGAATTACTTAACAGACGCAGGAATTTTGGCGGAAGACAAATTGTTTGCGACGCTTGACCCAACAGCACGGGCGCTATTGCTGCCAGATGAGCGTGAAGTGATTTTAATTGATACAGTTGGGTTTATCCGAAAATTGCCGCATCATTTGGTGGAGGCATTTCACTCTACGTTAGAGGAAGCGGCCAATGCCGATTTGATTTTAAATGTTGTGGATATCAGTGATGCAGAATATAAAACGCAGCTGGAAATTTCGCAGGATTTGCTGCGGGAGTTGGGGTGCGGCGATAAACCGCAGCTCATTGTCTATAATCAGTGCGATAAATTGGAGCACATGCCGCAAAATAGTGGGAATCAGGTTTATATTTCAGCAAAAAGCGGAACAGGTATGCCGCAGCTTTTGGAAACTGCCGCAGCGTTTTTACCTTCTAAATACCGCCGGCTGCACTTGCTTTTGCCATATGAAAAAAGTGGTTTGGCAGCAGCAGCGCGGGATGACGGCAAAGTGATTTCAGAGGAATATGGTGCAGAGGGTGTTTCGTTGGTGGCAGATATTGACCAAAAAGCCGCTTATAAATATGAACCATTTCAAATATGATTGCATGGTAGATAAGTTTTACGCTTTTTGCAACAGCGGTTAACATATGAAATTCAAGCGGGGAGTTCTTTTCTCCTGCTGAGTCAGGCCAGCACTTTTGGTGTTAGCTTTTGTGATGGGGTATTGCCCCTTATTGAATTAAAAACGGGGATGATAGACAATGGAGGAATTGGAATATAAGACAGTTCAGCAGGAGGCAGAAATAGAACTGGTTGAAAAAAAGTCGCGCTTTATTGCAAAAGTTTGTCCTGTCAAGAACGAACAAGAGGCGTTGGCGTTTATTCAGGAAATAAAGTCCAAGCATTATAATGCGACGCACAATGTATATGCTTATGTGTTGCGGGAAAATAATTTGCAGCGCTATACAGATGATGGAGAACCGTCAGGAACAGCTGGAATGCCGGTGTTGGACTGCATTCGCAAGCAAGAACTAACGGATGTGGTAGTGGTGGTGACGAGGTACTTTGGCGGAACGCTGCTTGGTACAGGCGGACTGGTGCGTGCATATGGCGGTGCGGCAAGTAGGGGGATACAAGCGGCAGTACCCATTTTGTGCCGGCTATGTGATATCTATACGGTATCATGCAGTTATGATTTATATGGGAAAGTGGAATATGCACTGAACCAGGCAGGATATACAATCCGCAGCGCGGACTTTGGCGTGGATGTA